>JALTLT010000195.1 GCA_027001815.1 Gammaproteobacteria bacterium
ACCACACTCGGCCCCGCTTTCGCGCCGCCCGACCCCCGTTTCGCCTGGCCGCCGGCGGTGGCGTACCGGGAGAGACCGGGGCCGAGTGTGGTCGCCGCCCCTTCGGAGGAGGAGGAGGAGAACGCCGCTCTTCCGACCGACCGCGAGCGGCCCCCCAACCTCCCGGAAGGAGAAGGGGTGGCCAGTGATGGAGGTTACGGAGGGTCCGGGCAGAGCGGGGCTCCGGCCATGGGATACCAGTGGCCGGAGGCGGGCCGTTCGGGACGCTACTGGCGTTTCTCCGCGCCGCGGGAGTGAACCGCTCCTCCGGTCCAGACTGAGCGGGGGCCTGGGAGATGAGCCGGGAGCCGGCCGTGAGGGGTGACGGGGGCCCGCGCCACGTTCCGCGCCGCCTGCGGGAGTTCATCATGCCCTCCGCCTGGGTGGTGCTCTGGCTGTTCACCCTGAAGCTGGGCTGGCTGGAGGGGGGTGGTTTCTTCGCCCTGCTCTGGAGCCTGTCGGTGGGGGCGGTGGTGGTGGAGATGGTCAACAAGCTGCTCAATCCGCCCCTCCGCGTGGCCGGCGACACCGTGCGGATTGCGCGCCCCTGGTGGCCGCGGCCCCTGGTGGTACGCCGCGACCGGATGGCGGCGCTGCTGCGCTGCCGTTTCCCCGGCCGAAGGGGTGGGGTGGGCCCCACCCGCTACTGGATCCGTCTTCGGGACGGCGGTCGCGTCCCCCTCCCCCATCGCCTGCCGGCCGGGACCATCGAGGCCCTGCTGCGACCCTTCGATCTGCCCCTGGAAGAGGTGCCTCCGCCCCGCCGCTGACGACGGCATGCCGAGTGCAACTCGGCGCCCCGGGCGGAGCGTCCCGCCGGCAACCTCCCGTCAGCGAAGCCGCCGGATCGGCCTGGAGGGAAGAGCCCCTCCGCCCACCGCCGCCCCGGCCGGCGCCACCGGCTGGAAGCCGGTGGCGAAATCGATGCCGGTGGTGGCGCTCTGCAGCTCGATCCGGGTGGGATTGTCAAGGGTCACGTAGGCACCGCACGACTCGCCCGCGTCGCAGATGTTGCCGTCGTTGTCCAGGTCCGAACCGCTGAAAAGGTGGTAGGTGCCGTGGGGCACGGCGGCAAATCGGTAGTTGTAGAGGCCACTCTCATCGGCGTTGGCCTCCGTCTGTTCCAGATGCATCTCGTCCGCCGTGTCCACCAGCAACAGGTACTGGCGACCCGCGTCTGCCGGCAGCTCGGTGCTGGAGACGGTCATCCAGACCGGGAGCTGCACCTCGTTGGCGTCGGAGGTGAAGATCACGGTGGTGCTGTAGAGGCCATCGGCCAGGCCGGTTCGGTCCACCGTCAGCAGCCAGGTGCCGAGCCGGGTGAGCGGGTCCACCGAGGTCGTTTCCTCGACGGTGAGCCAGGCGGCGTCGGAGGTGGCGCCGGTGACCACCAGGTTGCCGCCCCCGCTGTTCTCGAGAACCACCTCCGCGCTGAATCGGTCGGCGCGGATGGTGACCGAGGCCGGTGCCACCGTCAGCAGGGGCCCCGGCTCGCCGGGGATGATGCCGTTGGCCAGGTCGATGGCGGCACTCACCGCCTTGTAGGCGTTGAGCAGACCGTAGCCGAACCGGATGTCGGGTCCTGCGTCACCCTTGTCGTCGGCCATGTAGCCTCCCGTCAGCAGGGTGTTGACGTCGGTCGGGTCGAGAGCGGGATGGACCGCCATCATCAGGCCGATCACCGCCGAGACGTGGGGCGCGGCCATGGAGGTCCCCTGCATGAAGGGATAGACCAGGCGCAGGGTCCCGCTGCTGTCGTCGGCCCCCGTGGAGAGGATGCCGTCGGGGTAGCCGTCGCCGTTCAGGTCGGTACTGGTGTCGCCCCCGGGGGCGGCGATGTCCACGTGGTTGCCGTAGTTGGAGTAGTAGGTGGTCCAGCCGTCGTAGCCCACCGCGCTCACGCCGATCACCCCGTCGTAGGAGGCGGGATAGAAGGGGGCGTTGACGCCGTCGTTGCCGGCGGCGGCCACCACCGTCACCCCGGCCGCGATCACGCTCTGCACGGCCGTATCCTCGAAGCTGGAGTAGGGGCCCCCGCCGAGGCTGAGATTGATCACCCGCGCCGGATTGTCGGGCACCGTGCCGCTGTCGTTGGTCATGCCGGCGGCGTAGTACATGCCCTGGACCACGTCGTAGGTGGTGCCGCCGCCGATGCCGAGCACCCGAACCGGCATCACCTTCCCCTGCCAGTTGATGCCCGCCACGCCGAGGCCGTTGCCGGTGGCGGCGGCGACGATGCCGGAGACGTGGGTGCCGTGGAAGGAGCTGCTTCCGTCGAAGCCCGACTGGTCCCCCACGTCGGTGGGATCGGGGTCGATGCCGCCGTCTCCGTCGCCGGAAGTGGTGGGGTTACTGATGAAGTCGTAGCCGGGCAGCAGCCGGCCCTGCAGATCCGGGTGGTCGAAACGCACCCCCGTGTCGAGCACCGCCACTACCACGCTCGCGTCGCCGGTGGTGAGGTCCCAGGTGGCGGGCAGGTTGATCTGCGGGAGATTCCACTGGTAGGGGGAGTAGTAGCTGTCGTCGGGAAGCAGGGCCGCCTGGCGGATGAAGTTGGGTTCCGCTGCCTCCACCAGCCGGTGGTGAACCAGCTTCCCGGCCACCTCCAGGACGGCGCGCTTGCGGTCGGAGAGCAGTGCCGCGAGCCGTCCCGGCGGAACGTCCCCCAGCCGCACGAGGAGCCGGCGCAACCCCTCCCCTTCCGGCAGGCCGAGGCGCAGCAGCCGGTCGGGAGCGCCAGCCAGTCGCCGCAGGCCGAGCGACTCGAGCCGTTCCAGCGCCCGCGCCCCGCGAGTGCCGCCCGGCAGGGAGACGAGCAGTTCACCGGGCACGAAGGGGTCGGAGAGACGGGCGGCCCGTGGAGCGTCGAGGCCCCCGGCCTGGCCCACGTTGAGATTGTAGATGGAGGCACCGCTCGCAGCCCGCACCTCGATGTACCAGGTGCCGTCGGCGGGGGCGGTGAGCGAGAGCCGGGTACCGGCGGTGGTCTCGTCGATCGGTGAGCCCGTGGCGGTCGGGTCCCAGAGGGCGAGGATCTGGGTCGCCTGGTCGGCGTCGGCCACCAGCAGGGTGACGGTCTGGCCGGCGGCGAGGTTGGCCTGGTAGAAGTCGGAGTGGTCGCCAGCCGCCTGCGACCGCCCCGCCGGGCCCGTGCCCGGGAGGTTCAGGTAGCCTCCCACCACCGCGGGATTGGGGATCAACTGGGCGAATTTGAGGGAGTCGTTGCGGGCGTAGGAGGCCTGGGGGTCGTTGACGTCGCTGTCCACCGCGTTGAAGCTGGAGGTGGTGACCGTTCCCTCGAGGCTGGTGGTTTCGGTGGGGGTGGTACCCGATTCATCCTTGCCGCCGCCCCCGCAGGCGGTCACGGAGAGAAGAAGGGCGAGTCCCTGCAGGAGCAGGTGGAAACGTCGCTGCATCGGCGGCCTCCAGTGTTCTGGCAATCATCGGGGGGCCTTCGGTCCCCTTCTCGTTGGAATGTTCCTGCGTGTCGTGGCGGACGGCGCGGCCCCCCGCGGTGGCTTCCTACCTCTCCCCCGCCGGCAGGGCGCGACAGAGGGACCACACCTCGATCGAATCCGCGCCCGCTTCGAGCAGGGAACGGGTCACCGCATCCACGGTGCCGCCGGTGGTCACCACATCGTCCACCAGCAGCAGGCGGCTCGGCAGGCGCCCTCCGCAGCGAAAGGCGTGCCGCAGGTTGGCGGCGCGTTGGCGGCGGGCGAGGGTCGACTGGGGCGTGGTCCAGCGGAGCCGTTCGCACCGATGAGTGAGCAGCGGCAACCGGAGACGGGCCGCGACCACCCGCGCCAGCTCGTGGGCCTGGTTGAAGCCGCGCTGACGCTGGCGCCGGGGGTGCAGGGGGACACCCATCACCCCTTCGGCAGCGCAGCCCCTCCTCTCCACCTCTTCCGCAAGCATACCACCGAGAAGACGGGCGTTCTGCAAACGGCTTCCGAACTTCAGGTCGTGGATCAGCCGGCTCACCGGCGGTTCGTAGCGGAAGAGGGCGTTTTGCCGCTTCCACGGCGGGGGGTGCCGGAGGCAGGAGCCGCAGACACCGTCGGCCGGCAGGGCGCAGAGGGGGCAGGCGGCGCCGAGCCACGGCAGGGCCGACTCGCACCTCTTGCAGAGATCCCGTCCCGCACCCGGCGCCCCGCACACCACGCAGCGGTGTGGCATCAGCAGGCGCTGGGCAATCTCTATCCACTTGTTCGCCATTCCCTGGTCTCTCTGGTTGACAATGGCGGGTGGATCCTTACCATTGACGGACCGACCCGGCCGTACGGTTGTCATGGACGGTCTCCGCAGCAAGCCTGCCTCGGGCGCAGGAGCTGTATCGCGCCGAGGTGGACAAATCCGCCGGTCCACGCCGCAAGGTGCGGCGCACCGGTGAACGGCGTCCCGGTACGCCTTGCTGAAGAGACCTGGAGTTCCATTCTAGTCCCATGAATCCCGTAACCGAACCCCCGGCCGGAGGATCGAAGAGCATCCGCGGCGCCTCTGCCCGCACCGCGGCGGCGCTGTTCAACTACGGCAACATCCTCGGCATCCTCGTTCCGGTGCCGCTCGGTATGCTCTGGCTCGGCATCTCCATGATCGTCTATGCCATGAACCGCCACCACCCCAATCCCAAGGTGGGGCACTACACCCAGCAGGCTGCCTACCGCTTCTACGGCATCACCGGCGCCTTCACCGCCGTGGCGATCTTCTTTCCCGGCCAGGACTGGACCCCCTACCTGGGCGCCTGGATCCTCGGCGCCCTGGTGCTGGTGCCCTGGTCGATCCTCGACATCGTGCGCATCCATCGTGACGAGTGGCGGGACATGGAGATTCCGGAGGGGCTGGCGTGACCGCCGAGGCGGAGACGCTGCGTCACGACTGGAGCCGCGAGGAGGCGGCGGGGCTCTTCGCCCTCCCCCTCAACGACCTCCTCTACCGCGCCCATTCCCTCCACCGCCGCCATTT
>JALTLT010000196.1 GCA_027001815.1 Gammaproteobacteria bacterium
CCCCCGAACCGCCCCTCGACCCGTGGTGGAGCACCACGGCTGGTGGCGATCGGTGCCTCCACGGGGGGGCCGGTGGCGCTGCAGCAGGTGTTGACCGCGCTGCCCGCCTCCTTCCCTCTGCCCATCCTCCTGATCCAGCACATGCCGGGCTCCTTCACCTCCGCCTTCGCCACCCGTCTCGACCACGCCTGCCGCATCGCCGTCAGCGAGGCCCGGGAGGGTGAGCTGCTGGAGCCGGGGCACGCCTATCTCGCCCCTGGCGGGCTGCAACTGGTGGTCCGGGCGGCCGGCGGCGGGCTGCGTGTCCACCTCCAGGAGAGCGAGCCCGGCCAGAACTACCATCCCTCGGTCGACGTCACCTTCCGCTCCCTGGTCGATGCCGTGGGGGGGCGGGTCCTGGCCATGATCCTGACCGGCATGGGCTCCGACGGCTGCGAGGGGGCCAGGCTGCTCCGGCAGGCGGGGGCCACCATCTGGGCGCAGGACGAGGAGACCAGTGTCATCTACGGCATGCCCCAGGCGGTGGCGCAGGCCGGGGTGGCGGAGGCCATCCTTCCGCTGCAGGAGATCGGGCCGCGCCTGGCGGCACTGGGCTGAGCCATGGACCTCCTCACCGTCATCGGACTGCTGCTGGGGGTGGCGGCGATCGTCGGTGGAAACATGCTCGAGGGAGGGCACACCGCTTCCCTCGTCCAGCTCACCGCATTCATCATCGTCACCGGCGGGACCCTCGGTGCCGCCATGGTGCAGACCCGTCCCGCCACCTTCCTGCGCGCCATGCGCATGGCGCGCTGGGTGGTCAGGCCTCCCCGCCACGAGCCCGGCGCGGTGATCGAGAAGGTGGTGGAGTGGTCCAACATCGCCCGCAAGGAGGGGTTGCTCGGCCTGGAGCCGGTGGCGGAGGAGGAGCCGGACCTGTTCGCCCGCAAGGGGCTGCAACTGCTGGTGGATGGCAGCGAGCCGGAGAGCATCCGCTCCGTGCTGGAGGTGGAGCTGACCACCCGCGATCATGTGGACCGGCAGTCGGCCAAGGTATTCGAGGCGATGGGTGGCTACGCCCCGACCATCGGTATCCTCGGCGCGGTGATGGGCCTGATCCATGTCATGAACAACCTGGCCGATCCCGACAAGCTCGGTTCGGGCATCGCCGTCGCCTTCGTCGCCACCATCTACGGCGTCGGACTCGCCAACCTCCTCTTTCTGCCGGTCGCCGGCAAGCTGAAGGAGATCGTCCATCAACAGACCCAGTTCCGTGACATGCTCATGGAGGGCATCATCTCCATCGCCGAGGGGGAGAACCCCCGCAACATCGAGGCGAAACTGATGGGCTATCTGGACCAGAATTTGCAATGAGGCCGGCAGGTGTCGGCAAACCGTAGTCGGAGATCGGATCAGAGCAGATGGCACGCCGTCTTCCAGAACCGGAAGAGCATCCCAACCATGAGCGTTGGCTGATCTCCTATGCCGATTTCATCACCCTGCTGTTCGCCTTCTTCGTGGTGATGTACTCCATCTCCTCGGTCAACGAAGGCAAGTTCCGTGTCCTCTCCGAGTCGCTGGTGGCCTCCTTTCGTTCACCACTCAAGAGTCTCGATCCCATTCAGGTGGGTGAGCTGGCCAGGTCGACCCACGTGCCGGACAGCGAACTGGCCAGGGTGCCCGCGGTGGTGACGCCTCCCCTCCCTCCACGGCCCGAGAAGGAGTCGTCGGGGGATTCGCAGGAGGAGCGGCTCACCGAGGAGCAGAAGCAGAACATGATCCGCATCTCGGAACAGATCCAGGAGTCGATGAAGCCGCTCATCGACAGCGATCTGATCGATGTCAAGCGAACCGAACTGTGGGTGGAGGTGGCGATCAAGAGCAGCATTCTCTTCCCCAGCGGAAGTGCCCGCCTCTCGCCGGAGGCGATCCCCACCCTGGAGAGGATCGCCGCGATCCTCGTGCCACTGCCCAACACCATCGATGTGGAGGGGTTCACCGACAACGTCCCCATCAGCACGCCCATCTACCCCTCCAACTGGGAGCTCTCCGCGGCGCGGGCCGCGAGCGTGGTCCACCTGTTCGTGGAGAAAGGGGTCGATCCCCTGCGCCTGGCCGCCATCGGCTATGGCGAATATCATCCGGTGGCGGACAACAGCACCCCCGAGGGGCGCAGCCGCAACCGCCGGGTGGTACTGGTGATCCACGGTGCCCGTGACAAGCGACGGGTGGCGCAGGTGGTGCGCAAGAACGAGCGGCAGGAGTCGCCGCCGCCGGAACCGGCGTGGGACAGCGATTTCCCCGCTACGGGGGATCTCTGATGCACGTCTGGAGTTCTTCCAACCAGAAGGGTGGCGTGGGCAAGACCACCACCGTGGTCACTCTCGGTGGCCTCGCTGCCCAGGGGGGGGAGCGGGTGCTGATGGTGGATCTCGATCCCCACGGTTCGCTCACCGCCTATTTCGGTCACGATCCCGAATCCCTCGAGCGCAGCGCCTACGAGCTGTTCAGGGAGGGTGTGGCGGGGAGGGAGGCGGTCGAATCGCTGCTTCTTCCCACTGCCGTTCCGGGGCTCACGCTGCTGCCCGCCTCCACGGCACTGGCCACCCTCGACCGCCAGCTCGGCCGGAGAGAGGGGATGGGGCTGATCGTCTCCCGCGCCCTGGCTGCGGTGGAGGGGGAGTTCGACGTGGCGATCATCGACTGTCCGCCCATGCTCGGGGTGCTCATGGTCAACGCCCTGGCCGCCTGCCAGCACCTGATCGTGCCGGTGCAGACGGAGTTTCTGGCCATCAAGGGGCTGGAGAGAATGCGCCACACCCTTGGGATGATCGAGAAGGCCCGCGGGCTCTCCGTCCCCTATACCATCGTGCCCACCATGTTCGATCGGCGCACGCGCGCCTCGGTGGACAGCCTGCGTACCCTGAGGACCCAGTTCTCCGAACGGATCTGGCGTTCCGCCATTCCGGTGGATACCCGTTTCCGCGAGGCGAGCCGCCGGGGTCTGCCGCTCTCCCACATCGATCCCGCCGCCCGGGGGGTGGAGGCCTACCGCATGCTGCTGGACGATCTCGTGGCACTGGAGGGGGCTGCCCGTCGCAGGAAGGAGGCGTCATGAACAGAAAGGCGGAACCGGCGGTGCTCGCGGATTCCCACTCGGCGGTCCACGACTACCTGGCGGAACTCCTGCGGGAGGTGCCCGAATACAGCCCCACGCAGCAACAGGTCCCGGGCGCGGAGAGGGTCTCCCCCGCGCCGCTCGAGCCTCCCCCGGAGATGGGGGCGACCGCCGATGCCCCGGTGGTGACCGCTCCCGCCGAAGCCGTCGGGAGCGGATCTCCGAAGGCGGGCGAGGTCCCTCCTCCCTGGGCGCGGGCGCGGTTTCAGGCACTGCTCTTCCATATCGGCCGGCTCAAGCTGGCGGTGCCGCTGGTCCAGCTCGCCGGCGTGATCCCCTATCGCGAGCCGACCCCTCTGCCCAACCATTCCGAACTCTTCCTGGGCCTGATCCAGCATCTGGAACACAAGGTGAAGGTGGTCGACGTCGCCCGTCTCGCCCTGGCGGGGCGGGAGAAGGTGGGGAGTCTCCCCCCGCCGGCAGAGCGTTGCCGGAATATCGTGCTCATCGATGGGGGGCAGTGGGGTCTGGCCTGCGACTCGATCGGCGAGGTGCTCGCCCTGGAGCCCGAAGAGGTGCGCTGGCGCGCCACGCCGGGCCGACGGCCGTGGCTGGCCGGGACGGTGCTGGAACACCTCTGCGCCATCGTCAACGTGGACGAACTGGCGCGAATGCTGGAGGGGAAGGGTAAAGATCCGGAGATGCCGGCCGATTAACAGGATGTCGAAAACGGCGATCCTGGACTTTTTCGACATCCTGTTGAGGGTTTGGAAAAGAACGTGTTGCCCGGCCGGCTGGCCGGCCCCGCCGAACATTGCACAGACGAGGGTACGAGGAAACCGCTATGAGTCAGGCTGCAAAGGCAAGAGAGGAGATCGATCCCATCATCCAGTGGGTCACTTTCCGGCTCGAAAACGAGGTGTACGGGATCAATGTGATGCAGGTCCAGGAGGTGCTGCGGGTCTCGGAGATCGCGCCGGTACCGGGGGCGCCCGATTTCGTCATGGGCATCATCAACCTGCGTGGCAACGTGGTGACCGTCCTCGACACCCGTCGGCGTTTCGGCCTGCCCGACAAGGAGCCGGACGACGAGACCCGGATCGTCATCCTCGAGACCGAGGAGGCGGTGGTGGGGATCCTGGTGGACAGCGTCTCGGAGGTGGTGGAGCTGGACCGCAACGAGATCGAGTCCTCGCCCAACGTGGGCAACGACGAGTCTTCCAAGTACATTCAGGGTGTGGCGAACCGGAAAGGGGAACTGCTGATCCTGGTGGACATCGACAAGCTGCTCTCCGATGACGAGTGGCTGGAACTCAGTCAGCTCTGAGCCCTTTCACGATGTGCTGCCATGGCCGACTCCATCACCCATATCGCGCCGCCGCCGCCCCTGCCACCCGTGCGCCGGGAAGAGCGGCGCGGTAGCGGCGGCGCGCCTTCCCGGGAGAGAGAGGAGAGCCCTTCTCCTCCGGAAGCCGAGGAAGAGGGCCCGCCGCCCTCCACCCCGGACGGAGGGCACATCATCGACGAATACGCCTGACAGGCCGTTGAAAAACACCGTTTTTCGGCAGCCTGTGCCGCGGTGCATGGATGCACCAACGTTTTCAATTAGACTGGCAGCCTGACGGCCTTTGACGGGCCATCAGGTTCTGGTGCATTCCGCGGGGCCCCGAGAGGCGGGAAGGCCCTCCCGGGGGACGCCGTGAACCCTTTTCGGCTGTGCTGTCCTGCTTCGCCGAAAAGGCCGGCCCCGCCATCCCTGGCGGGGCGTTCGGAGCGCTTCCTTCGTCCACAGGACGAAGGGTCTCTCCTCACCCCTGGGGGCTCGTCGGCGGCCTGCGGCGCTGCGCGGTCCTGCTCCGCTTGCAGGGCCGGGGC
>JALTLT010000197.1 GCA_027001815.1 Gammaproteobacteria bacterium
AGACGGTAGAGTGCGTCGGCCCCCAGAAGGTTTGCCAGGGGTCTCCAGCGGAGCACCCGGGCATCCAGTTGCCACTCGTCCCCGCGAAGGGGGAGGGAGCGGATCCTGCCGTCCGCGGTCTCCAGGCGGACCCGATAGCGCCCCCCCCCTTCGCTGGTGAAGTGGAGTCGGGCCACCGGAGCCTCCCAGGCGAGGCGATTCCAGGTGTGGAGGGTCCCCAGCAGGGAGCCGATCGCCAGGGCGGTGGCGACGAGGGCCAGCGCAGCGAGTCCCGCCGGCAGGGCCGACAGCCAGCGACCGCGAAACAACCTGCGCAGGGAGAGGCCGCTGAGCCACAGCGCGCCGGCAGAGCTGCCGAGGAGGGTGGTCCAGGCGAGCAGGGCGGTCATCTCCGTTCGGCCAGTTTGCGCAGGGTGACATGGCCGGCGGCCGTGGCGAAGGCCCCTTCCCACGCCTGTTCGATACGCTCCAGCGCCGGGTCGCCGGGGAGATGGATCAGGGGAAGACCGCGTCGTTCGCCGCTGCTGCGGATCACCTCCATCGCCTCATTGAGGGTGATGGTGTCGAGGGAGCGGGCGGGAAGAAGCCCACCGCGACTGTCTCCCGCCTTCACCAGCAGCCCCCCCTCCAGCAGGCCGTCGATGATGGGGTCGAGCATCCAGACGGGTACGTCGAGCCGGGAGGCGAGCTCTTCGGGGATCGGCGGCTCGCGGCCCTCGACGAAGGCGCGCGCCGTCTCCAGGAGAAGGAGAAGGGCCAGTCGCTCGCGTACACGGATGGAGAGGGGGCGGTTCGTGGAGTGCCGCAGCCGCGCCTCCGGGTGCTGGAAATAGTAGGCGATGGCGGCACCGGCCAGCAGGATCAGCCAGCTCAGGTAGAGCCAGATCATGAAGAAGATCATGGTGGCGAAGGCCGAGTAGATCATCTGGTATTTGCCGGCCGAGACCACGAAGGCGGCGAACAGCCGGCCACTGGTCTCCCACAGGACGCTCGCCACTGCCGCCCCCGCGAAGGCCGCCGTGGGGCGCACCCGGGTGTAGGGGATGAAGATGTAGGTGAACATGAATGCGCCGGTGAGGAGCAGGTAGGGGGTGAGACGGCCGAGGAGACGGATGAGGGTGCCGAGTGGCTCCACGTGCGAGGCCCACTGCATCCACTCCGTACCCATCAGGGAGGCGGTCACCCCCATGGCGGAGAAGACCAGCACGGGGCCGATGAGCACCACCGACAGGTAGTCGCTGAACCGGCGCGCCAGGGGGCGGTGGCGGGAGACGTGCCAGATGGTGTTGAAGGTGTTCTCCACCTTGTGCAGCAGGGAGACCACCGTGAAGATCAGGAAGAGCAGCCCGACCGAACCGAGGACGCCGGCCTTCATGTTGTCCACGAACTCGATGATGGTGCGTGTCACCTCCTCCGCCTTCTCGCCCAGGGGGGCGAGGAAGTTCAGCAGGAGCGGTTCGATCTGGTTGTGCACGCCGAACGCCTTGAGTACCGAGAAGCTGATGGCGAGCAGCGGGACGATCGACAGCAGGGTGGTGTAGATCAGGCTCATGGCCTGCAGGGTGAGGTGGCCCGCCGCCAGCTCCCGACTCACCATGACGAAGATCTGCAGGGCCCCGGCCAGGCGACTTTCGACAGCGGATCTGCGCTCCTCCGGAGATTTCCAGAGCCAGCGTTGGAAACGGAGCAGCGTGGGGCGAAGCGGCATCACGGGGACGACTCCCGGGCGTCGGATAAGGGGCATTATGCCATCGCCGCGGGCCGGGGGGGGAGACGGGTAGGTGGCGGAACTTGGTGAAAATTTCATGGAATTGCCAAATGTCAACACCTATACTCTGGTTCTGAAGCTGGGAGGCTCTTCCCTCTCCACCGGTCGAAAGGAGAGAGGAGGCGTTCCCTCATGCTGTAGATCGGTACATTCGACAGGCTGTCGCCGGCCCTCTCACCGCCGGTTATTGTTGCGAGGTTGGAAACAAGAAATGAACAAGGGCATCGTCAAGTGGTTCAACAACACCAAGGGTTTTGGCTTCATCGCTCCGGAGGAGGGGGATGAAGACGTATTCGTCCACTATTCCGCCATTCAGGTGGACGGATTCCGCACCCTGGCGGAGGGACAGGAAGTGAACTTCGAGATGGAACGCGGTCCCAAGGGGCTTCAGGCCAAGACGGTCGTTCCCATCAATTGATGGCAGGGTAATCCGGCGATTCCCGGGAACCGAATCGCCGGATCCGGATGGCGGAGGGGGAGGGTCCCGCCGGCCTTTCGGCAGATGGCATGGCAGGCTGTTGAAAAACACCGTTTTTCGTCAGCCTGTGCCGCGGTGCATGGATGCACCGCCGTGTTCAATGACGCCAGGTCATTGAACACGTGAGGAAGCCGGAAATCGCATTTTCGGCTTCCGGCGTCGAAAAAGGCCAGGACGGCCTTTTTCGACATCCTGGTAGAGGACCCGCCCCGTCTTCCCCCGATTCCACGGCGGCACTCCCTCGAGATCGTCGCCACCATGCCTCTGCGCCTCGTCCCGGCGCGGATCGCTGTTCCGAGCAGCGCCGTGTCACTGCATCCGATCGGGCAGCGGATCTCCACCGGTCGGGGTGGCGATCTCCACAAGGGTGTCGGTGGGGGACTATTCCGAAGGCTCTCCTCCCAGCGTGGCGAGCGCCTCCCTTGCCACTTCCCGAAGTTCCGGGTTCTCATCCCCGAGACAACTCTCCAGCCACGGCCGTGCTTCCTCGGTGCCGGTCAGCCCCAACAGGTAGCAGGCATCGACCCGCGCCGCCGTACCGCCGTTGGTGGCGATAGCTCCCAGACGCGGCACCAGCCGGGAAAGGGCTCCCCCGCCTGCCGCCTCCTCCAGGATCGCCATGGCACCCAGCCGGATGGAGACGGCGGCCTCTTCCCGTTCCAGCAGACCGAGCAGAAGGTCCAGGATCTCCGGTCTCTCCCGCACCAGGGTCTCCACCTGCCGCATCCTGCCCTCCTCGAGCGCCTTCTCCATCCATCGCTCGAGTCGGGCCTCCGGCGGAAACGAGAGCCATTCCCGCAATTCGCCGGGGGTCATGGAACCCTCGAAGGCGAGCCCATCCAGTTCCAGCCACGGGACACTGCGTACCCCCCGTTGGCGGGCGGGCTCGGGATCGCTGGCGATGTTCGCGACCTCGAGCCGGGCCAGGGAGCCCCCCTTCACCTCCTGGCAAAGGAGTTCGAGGAGGCTTGCGCAGTGGGGGCAGCCGGGGGCCACCAGCAGGAGTGCTCGTGGCGGAGGGGTGGTGGTGTTCATGGGATCGCTCCTGATTCCCCCGCTACTCTTCGGAAGGGTCGTACTGGTAGTCGATGGTGATCTCTTCGCCTGCCGCGATGGTGGTGATGGCATAGAGTTCGAAGCCGTCGAAGGCGGCATTGGGTGACCGGGAGTGATTGAGGTAGCGGAGCTTGTTGCGGCCGCTGCGTCCCTCCACCTCCCCGTTCTCGTGATAGACCCAGAGCACGTGGGTACCGTTGCGGCGGGCGCGAGGTCCCTGATAGGTGCCGAGCCACTCACCCGGCTCGATGGTACGGGTGGCGAACAGCCCCTTGCCGTGAATGGGGGAGGGGGCGACGCGGTGGGGAAGACGGTGACTCATGGAGGCGGTTTTCGCAACGGGTGTGACGGCGACATGGTACCAGCTTTGGCTGCCGGACAAGAAGGGGAATCTCCACCTTCGTGTTCAAGTTCCTGATGCGTCGGCCGATAGATGGGATCGCGCGGAGCCGTGTTCGTGCCTCGTGTTCTGTCTTGCCATTGGTCCGGCGACCAGCGTCTGCCCCTTCGGCGGCCGGACCGACAATAGGGAAGTCGATTCGAAGTGACCATCGCGAACCGGAGAAGATTGCCGGGCCATACGGAACGCTTCCTCGCCGCCATGGAGCAGAAGAGGCGTTCACGCCCCTGGCGGGGTCCGGTCGACATGAGAGGAAAGGTCCCCTATCGATGTACCCGCTATCGCTACGGGGATCACGATCTCTGGCTCGACGAACGCGGCGCCCAGATTCTCGCCCGCAGCATCGAGGAGCATGGCATCCTCACCGTCGGTGCCTGCGAAGAGATCATGGCACTGTGTCACGCCCGGCCGGAACCTCAGCCTCCCGCTGGCGGAAGGGCGTCCGGAGGAGAAGAGCTCGAGGTGGAGCACCTGGGCTACTTCTTCAACCGCTCCGACCGGCGTGTCCAGTTCGCCACACCGGTCCACATCCACACCCCGGAAGGGGTGGTGGAGGCCACCACCCGCGACCTCTCGCTGAACGGCCTGGGCGTTCACGCTCCCCCGGGGGTGGAACTCGAGGTGGGGGAAGAGGTACTGGTCGATCTGCCCTGTCTCTCCACCGGGGAAGGTGTCCCTCTGGAGAGAGTGCCCTACCGGGTCATGAAGATTCTTCGGGGCGAGCTGCGCGACACGCTCGTCCTCCTGCGGCGTCCCGATGCCGCCAATCGCGTGGTCCGTACCCTGGAGAGGGTGGTCGAGGAAAGGGCGGCCCGCGCCCTCCACGACGCTCCCGGCGATGCCATTGAGACCGCTTCCGCCCTGCTCACCGAGATTCAATGGGCCCATGCCACCAGCCAACTGATCTGTCTCTTCTCGGGCGGGCGGCTGGTGGCGCTGGGTCACTCCTCCCGCGGTTGCGAGTTCCTGGAGTGGTTCGAGAACGAGAAGGGGAGAGCCGATCTCTCTCCCCTGCGCGGCGGCGAGCTGTTCCAGCGGCTGCTGACGAAGCCGCCGGCGGAGCGTCTGCTGCATGTCATGCGGCGGGCCTCGGACCCCCAGGCGATGGTCTCCATCGAGGAGGATTTCAGTAGCCGGGACACCTGGAAGCGCTTTCTGAAGGTGGCTCCGTTCGGCAAGGAGGGGGGGTTCTACCAACTGCGGATCACTCCTGTCAGACGCTGCGATCCGCGCAAGCTCTACCTCCAC
>JALTLT010000198.1 GCA_027001815.1 Gammaproteobacteria bacterium
AGCGGTTTGAAAGGATGTTGAAATAGGCCGTCCTTGCCTTTTCCAATGCCGGAAGCCGGAAGACCATGTTTTTCAACCGCCTGCTAGGCGAAGAAGTCGACCCCCCCTGGCGTCATCACTACCCGCGGGGTGGCGACGGACGGAAGGGGGTCGTTCCCGGTGGAGACTGCTTCCTCGCTCAGACCGGCCGCTGTACCGGGAAACGACCCGGCCCCCGTGCGCTCTCCCCCACCCTGACCACCTGCGAAGCCGCCGCGTGGTTGCTGATCGGAAACGGAGGCGTTCTGGAGCTGGATTCCCTCCTGGGCCAGCATCTCCCGAAGCCGGGGCAGAGCCGTCTCGATGGCTTCCCGCACCTGTCCGTGATGGGCCGCGAACTGGATACTCGCCTGGTCGTGCTGGATGGAGAGCCGTACCTCGACCGGCCCCAGGTGCGCGGGATTGAGACGCAGGCGGGCCTCACCGAGACCCTCACGGCTCATCACCGTGAGGCGCTGGCCCAGTTCATCGCCCCATTCGGCGTTGCCAGGGCGCTGATAGAGGGTGTACTGGGGTGGTGGAGCCCCCCCGCCATCCGCCCACCGCTGGGTGACGGGTGGCGATCCCGGCTGATGCGGGAGGGGTGCGGGGCCACCCTCCTGCAACCGGGGCGCAACAGCTTCTGCAACCACCCGTGGCTGAGGAGCGGCGACACCCGTTCCCTCTGCCCCCTCACCCTTTGCCGGGCGGCCCCGGGAAAACGACTCCGAGACCTCCGGCACGGCCTGGGGCACCTCCGGGCGAAGGGGGAGGCGGGCCTCCGTGGCCTGCAGCTCCTGCTGCGGAAGGATCTCCGATGACCGGGGGGAGTGGAGCGGGGGGGCGTGATCTCCATCCACCCGCGCCACCAGGGGAGAGAGCGGAGCCCGGCCGGCGGCCGCTCTCTCGAGGGAGGCCAGCCGCACGGCTGCCGCCTCCCCTTGCAGCACACGGCTTGCCGCGGGACGGAGAACACCGCCCTCCCCTCCTTCACCCCGGCGGAGCGGCACCGGCGCGATCCCTTCCCGACCCGCGGCGAACGCAGCCAGTGAAGCAACCGTCGGGAGCAGCGGAACCCCACCACCACCCACCCGCACCGATACGGGATCTCCACCCGCTTCCGCCAGCCGGGGCGTCGAGAGAGAGTTCTCCTCCGCCTCGCCGACAGCCTGGCCTTCCGTGGGAAGAGGGGTGAGCGGAGCCGGGGAGGCCGACGCTTCCGCCCCGGTGACCGCGGGCAACAGCGGCATGCCGTTGCCCGCGGGCGGCAATTCACTACCGCCCGCCCCCCCCGAAGAGAGGGGGAGCCGGGGGGTGGCCGTCCCCTCTCCGATCGGGGACGACGCCCCGGGCACAGCGATGAGGGCGGTCAGGGCATCCGCGAAGGGTGATAACGGCGAGGCGGCGTCACCGGACGCCACCCTGGGTGCACGGGGCGACGGAAGCGCCCCTGCCGGAGTGGGGAAAAGCAGGTTGTGTGGTGCCATGGCATCGTCCACCTGGTTGGGAGAAGGGCCATCCCCTGGGGAACGGAGACAGCCATCTGCCCGATGGAAAATGCACCTTCCGTGCCAGCACGCGCCTATCAGGGCGTTGAAAAAGGCCTTCCTGGCCTTTTTCAACGCCGGAAGCCGAAAATGCGATTTCCGGCTTCCTCAAGTTTTCAATGAGGCCAGCAGCCTGTCGGACTTTGACAGACGGTTCTGGTGCTTTCCGCGGGGCCCCGAGAGGCGGGAAGGCCCTCCCGGGGGCGTTGGCGGCAGGGATGCCGCCGACGAGCCCCCAAGGATGGGTTCACGGCGTCCCCCGGGAGGGCCTTCCCGCCTCTCGGGGCGGAGTGACCTCCAGCTTGAGGTCCGACAGGCTGCTGGCCTCATTGAAAACGGCGGTGCATCCCTGCACCGCGGCACAGGCTGCCGAAAAACGGTGTTTTTCAACAGCCTGCTAATGACCAGGATGGCCTTTTTCAACATCCTGCTGATTTACGAACGCTTTGTCTCGGGTTCCTCGCAGGGCCGGATTCGCACCCCTTCCGCCGGGAACGATCGCACTCCAGGGACTGCCCCATGACCACCGAAAGCACAATCCGCGAGCTGCTCCGCCAGCGCATCCTGATCCTCGACGGCGCCATGGGCACCATGATCCAGCGCCACGGGCTCGAGGAGGCCGACTACCGCGGCGAGCGGTTCGCCGACTGGCCCTCCGAGCTGAAGGGCAACAACGACCTGCTGGCGCTGACCCGGCCGGAGATCATCCGCGGCATCCACGAGGCCTACCTGGAGGCGGGCGCCGACATCATCGAGACCAACACCTTCAACGGCACCCGCATCTCCATGGCCGACTACGGCATGGAGGATCTCACCTGGGAGATCAACCACGCCGCGGCGAGGCTCGCCCGCCAGGCGGCGGAGCGCTTCACCACCGCCGACCGGCCCCGTTTCGTTGCCGGCGTGCTCGGCCCCACCAGCCGCACCGCCTCCATCTCGCCCGACGTCAACGACCCCGGCTTCCGCAACGTCACCTTTGACGAGCTGAAGGAGAACTACCTGGAGTCGGTGGACGCGCTGGTGAAGGGGGGCGTCGACCTGCTGCTGGTGGAGACCATCTTCGACACCCTCAACGCCAAGGCGGCCCTGTTCGCCATCGACACCTATTTCGACGAGCACGGCGTGCGCCTGCCGGTGATGATCTCCGGCACCATCACCGACCAGTCGGGGCGCACCCTCTCGGGGCAGGTGACCGAGGCCTTCTACAACAGCCTGCGCCACGCGCGCCCCCTCTCCATGGGTCTCAACTGCGCCCTGGGGCCCGACCTGCTGCGCCAGTACGTGGAGGAACTCTCGCGGGTCTGCGAGAGCTTCGTCTCGGTCCACCCCAACGCCGGCCTGCCCAACGAATTCGGCGGCTACGACCTGGGGCCGGAGGCGATGGCGGAGCAGATCGGCGAGTGGGTGGAGTCGGGTTTCGTCAACATCGTCGGCGGCTGCTGCGGCACCACCCCCGACCACATCCGCGCCATCGCCAGGGTCTGCGAGGGGCGTGCTCCGCGCCCCCTGCCGGAGCCGGAGAGGGCGTGCCGGCTGGCGGGGCTGGAGCCCCTCAACATCACCGGGGAGTCCCTGTTCGTCAACGTGGGCGAACGGGCCAACGTCACCGGCTCGGCGAAGTTCAAGCGGTTGATCCTCGAGGAGGCCTACGACGAGGCGCTCGATGTCTGCCGCAGCCAGGTGGAGAACGGCGCCCAGATCATCGACATCAACATGGACGAGGGGATGCTCGACGGCAAGGCGGCGATGGTCCGTTTCCTCAACCTCTGCGCCCCGGAGCCGGAGATCGCCCGGGTGCCGGTGATGATCGACTCCTCCAAGTGGGAGATCATCGAGGCGGGGCTCAAGTGCGTGCAGGGCAAGCCGGTGGTCAACTCCATCTCCCTCAAGGAGGGGGAGGAGAAGTTCCGGGAGCAGGCGCGTCTCTGCCGCCGGTACGGTGCCGCGGTGATCGTCATGGCCTTTGACGAGGAGGGGCAGGCCGACACCTTCCAGCGCAAGATCGGCATCTGCCAGCGCGCCTACCGCATCCTGGTGGACGAGATCGGTTTCCCGCCGGAAGAGATCATCTTCGATCCCAACATCTTCGCCATCGCCACCGGCATCCCCGAGCACGACAACTACGGGGTCGATTTCATCGAGGCGACCCGCTGGATCAAGCAGAACCTTCCCGGCGCCCTGGTCTCGGGCGGTGTCTCCAACGTCTCCTTCTCCTTCCGCGGCAACAACCCGGTGCGCGAGGCGATCCACGCCGTCTTCCTCTACCACGCGATCCGCGCCGGCATGGACATGGGCATCGTCAACGCCGGCCAGTTGGTGGTCTACGACGAGGTGCCGGAGGAGCTGCGCGAGGCGGTCGAGGATGTGGTGCTCAACCGGCGCCCGGACGCCACCGAGCGGCTGCTGGAGATCGCCCCCCGCTACAAGGGGGACGGCAGCGTGCAGGAGGCGCAGCAGGATCTCGCCTGGCGCGAGTGGCCGGTGGAGAAGCGGCTCGAGCACGCCCTGGTGAAGGGGATCACCGAGTACATCGACGAGGACACCGAGGAGGCGCGGCAGAAGCTCGGTTCGCCCCTCAAGGTGATCGAGGGGCCGCTGATGGACGGCATGAACGTGGTCGGCGACCTGTTCGGCGCCGGCAAGATGTTCCTGCCGCAGGTGGTCAAGTCGGCGCGGGTGATGAAGAGGTCGGTGGCCTACCTGGAACCCTTCCTCGAGGAGGAGAAGAAGGAGTGCGCCGCCGAGGCGCAGGGACGCATCCTGATGGCCACCGTCAAGGGCGACGTACACGATATCGGCAAGAACATCGTCGGCGTGGTCCTCCAGTGCAACAACTACGAGGTGATCGACCTGGGGGTGATGGTGCCGGCGGAGACCATCCTCAGGACCGCCCGCGAGAAGCGGGTCGACATCATCGGCCTCTCCGGCCTGATCACCCCCTCCCTGGACGAGATGGTGCACGTGGCCAAGGAGATGCGGCGCCAGGGCTTCACCGTGCCGCTGATGATCGGTGGTGCCACAACCTCCAAGGCGCACACGGCGGTCAAGATCGAGCCCCACTACCCCCACGGGGTGGTCTACGTCACCGACGCCTCCCGGGCGGTGGGAGTCGCCTCCCACCTCCTTTCGGAACAGCAGAAGCCCGCCTTCCTGGCCGACGTGCGCAACGACTACGAGGTGGTGCGCGCCCGCCGGGGGGCGAGGGACCGCTCCCGGGATCTGGTCACCCTGGAGGAGGCGCGGGCCAATCCCGTTCTCGTGGGATGGGAGGCGTGGCGGCCGCCGGCCCCGGCGGCGGATCTCGATTCGATGCGCGCCCAGGGGGTGACGGTGGAGGCGGAAGCGCGGGGCGACGGCTGGCTCTTCACCCTGCGCGACATCCCG
>JALTLT010000199.1 GCA_027001815.1 Gammaproteobacteria bacterium
GGCCCCGCCCGCCACCACGTTCTCCTCGATGGTCACCAGTCGCCGGTGGGAGCGGGCCAGGTCGAGGATCAGTGCCTCGTCGAGAGGCTTGACGAAGCGCATGTCGGCGACCGTGGCGTCCAGCGCCTCCGCCGCCTCCAGCACAGCAGGCAGGAGGGTGCCGAAACTGAGCAGGGCCACTTCGCGTCCTTCCCGCACCACCCGGCCGCGCCCCGTCTCGAGGGGCTCGACCGTCTGCGGCACGGTGCAACCGGTGGCCGCGCCGCGTGGGTAGCGCACCGCTGCCGGGCCGTCACACTGCAGGCCCGTCTCCAGCATGCGCACCATCTCCGCCTCGTCGGCGGGGGCCATGATGGTGAGATTGGGGACGCAGCGCAGGTAGCTGAGGTCGAAACTTCCGGCATGGGTCGGGCCGTCGGGGCCGACGATGCCGGCCCGGTCGATGGCGAACAGCACCGGCAGGTTCTGCAGCGCCACGTCGTGGATCAACTGGTCGTAGGCCCGCTGCAGAAAGGTGGAGTAGATGGCCACCACCGGTTTCATCTTCTCCCGTGCCAGGCCGGCGGCAAAGGTGACGGCGTGCTGCTCCGCGATCCCCACGTCGAAGAACCGCGAGGCGAAACGGGAGCGGAACTCGGTGAGGCCGGAGCCCTCGCACATGGCCGGCGTGATCGCCATCAGCAGGGGTTCCCGCTCTGCCGCGCGGCAGACCCACTGGCCGAATACCGAGGTCCAGGTGGGTGGAGGAGTAGGGGTGGCGGCCACCGGGCGGGTCGGGGCGCCGGTGACCGGGTCGAACCGGCTCACGCCGTGGAAGGCACAGGGGTTGGCCTCCGCCGGTTCGAACCCCTTCCCCTTGCGGGTGACGATGTGCAGAAGCTGTGGCCCCCGCAGGGAACGCATGTTGCTGAGGGTGGTGACGAGGGTGTCCAGATTGTGGCCGTCCACCGGGCCGATGTAGTTGAAACCCAGCTCCTCGAACAGGGTGCCGGGAATCACCATCCCCTTCATGTGCTCCTCGGCCCGCCGGGCCAGCTCCCGCAGGCTGGAGGGCATGTGGTTGAGGACGCTCTTGCTCCCTTCGCGTACGGTGGAGTAGAGCCGGCCCGAGAGAAGGCGGGCCAGGTGGTTGGAGAGCCCTCCGACGTTGGGAGAGATGGACATCTCGTTGTCGTTGAGTACCACCAGCAGATCGGCGTCCACGTCGGACGCATGGTTGAGGGCTTCGAAGGCCATGCCGGCACCGATCGCCCCGTCGCCGATAATCGCCACCACCCGGCGGGACTCCCCGCGCGCGCGGGCGGCCACCGCCATGCCGAGTGCGGCGCTGATGGAGGTGCTGGAGTGGCCGGCGCCGAAGGTGTCGTAGGGGCTCTCGGAGATCTTGGTGAAACCGGAGATGCCGCCCCGCTGGCGCAGGCGGGTCATCTCCCGGCGCCGGCCGGTGAGGATCTTGTGGGGATAGCTCTGGTGGCCCACGTCCCACACCAGCCGGTCCTCTGGGGTGTCGTAGATGTAGTGGAGGGCGATGGTCAGCTCCACCACCCCCAGGTTGGAGGCGAGATGGCCGCCGGTGCTGGAGACGGTCTCGATCAGGAAGGCACGCAGCTCCCGGGCCAGCTCGGGGAGCCGGCTTCTGGGGAGGGTGCGCAACGCTTCCGGAGAGTCGATCGACTCCAGCAGCGGATAGGCGGGATCAGCGGTCATCGGGGCCGTCGCGGCGTTTCGGTAAACCGCAAATTATCCTCCGCCCACGGGCACAGCGCAACCGCGGCGCGCCTGGCCGGATGGCAGTGAGAGGAGAGGTAGGGGAGGCCGGGACGATACCGGCGATCCCGGAGAGGATGCCGGAAAAGACCATCCGCAAGCTTTTCAACCCGGAACCGGGAAATGAAGTCTCGTTTTCCTTGTAGTGTCAGGGGGTTGTCGTCATTGAAAACGGAGGTTCATCCATGCGCCCCCGGCGCAGGCTGCGGAAAATCGGTGTTTATCAACAGGCTGTCAAAGCCGACAGGCTGCCAGCAGGCGACCCGGAGTCCGACGGGCTGTCAGGAGCGTCGTTCGACGATGTAGCGGGCGATCCAGCGCAGGGGCTCGGCGCGCTCGTCGAACGATTCGATCTGTCTCAGCGCCTCGTCGCGCAGTTCCAGGGCGAGGGTGCGGGCCTCGTCGAGGCCGAGCAGCCGGGGGTAGGTGGGTTTGTCGCGAGCCCGATCGGCCCCCGCCTGCTTGCCGAGGGTGGCGGTGTCCCCCTCCTCGTCGAGGATGTCGTCGCGGATCTGGAAGGCCAGTCCCACCTTGCGGGCGTAGCGGTCGAGCCGCTCGAGGGTCTCTCCCCCCGCCTCCTGCCCGGCGCACATGGCAGCCAGCACCACGCTGGCGCGGATCAGCAGGCCGGTCTTGTGGACGTGCATGTCCTCCAGTTCGGCGATGTCGAGGCCACGACCCACCGAGCGAAGATCGATGGCCTGCCCACCGGCCATGCCACGGGAGCCGCACGCCTGGGCAAGGGTCTCGATCATCTTGAGGCGGGTCCGGGCATCGGCGCAGGAGTCGTGATCGTGGGCGATGATCCAGAAGGCGAGCGCCTGCATGGCGTCGCCGGCGAGGATCGCCATCGCCTCCCCGTACACCTTGTGGCAGGTGGGACGGCCACGCCGCAGATCGTCGTCGTCCATGGCGGGAAGGTCGTCGTGGATCAGGGAGTAGGCGTGGATCATCTCGATGGCGGCAGCGGTGCCGTCGAGCTGTCGGGGCTCCAGGCCGAGGGTGTGACCGGTGGCGTAGACGAGGATCGGGCGCAGCCGCTTGCCACCCCCCAGGGCGCCATAACGCATCGCCTGATGGAGTTCCACGGGATGGGTGTTCTCGGGCGGCAGCCAGCGCTCGAGCGCCCTCTCCGCTCTCTCCTGCCACTGGCGGACCAGCGCCTCGGGGCCGTCGTTCATTCCTCTTCCGCCCCCTCGAAGGGTTCCGGCGTGCCCTTCTCCTGCATCAGGATCTCCACCCTCTGCTCGGCGGCGTCCAGGGCCTCCTGGCACTGGCGGGTGAGCTGGATCCCCTTTTCGAACTGTTTCAGGGACTCCTCGAGGGGGAGTTCACCCTGTTCCAGGGTCTCCACCAGAGCCTCCAGTTCCTGGAGCGCCTTTTCGAACTGGAAAGTGGTACGTCTGCGAGCCAAGCGGATCTCCCTCGACGACGGAGGAGCTGCCCGAGGCGCTGCCGGGTGGGCGGGGAGTCGGCTCTGCAGCCGCTCCCGCGCTCTCACACCTGCGCCTCGGCAGATCCCGGGGGGTTGCAAGGGGCGGAAGGTGGCCCCATCTCCAATAGTTGCTAGACTGGAAGAAGGTACCTGAGCGCCCTTCCCAGGGTCAATCCCCGAAAGGGGAGGGGGTGTTGACAGCCACCCCGTTCGGGTATAGATTTTCGTCGAACGATTTAGACACAGTCTAAATTGCGACCATTCGGAACAATCACAATCTGGAAGCAGATCGGAGGAAAGTGAAAATGGAGCTGAAAGGCAGCAAGACCGAACAGAACCTGAAGGATGCCTTTGCAGGTGAGTCCCAGGCCAATCGACGTTACCTCTATTTCGCCGCCAAGGCCGACGTGGAGGGTTACAACGACGTGGCTGCGGTGTTCCGTTCCACCGCCGAAGGTGAGACGGGTCATGCCCACGGCCACCTGGAGTATCTGGAGGCGGTCGGTGATCCCGCCACCGGTCTGCCCATCGGTGCCACCGCCGACAATCTGAAGGCGGCCATCGCGGGCGAGACCCACGAGTATACCGACATGTATCCCGGCATGGCCAAGACCGCCCGTGACGAGGGCTTCGACGAGATCGCCGACTGGTTCGAGACCCTGGCCAAGGCGGAGCGTTCCCACGCCAACCGCTTCCAGAAGGCTCTCGACAGCCTGGACAGCTGAGTTCGTTCGCGAGGCCCCGCCCGTTCCGGGCGGGGCACGGGCACCGGCGGTTCGCCGCCGGTGGTCGTCTCTCCCCCCTGCAGTGAGGAGTACGTGATGGCTGCACCCACCGGTCCCCGCGAAGGGAGCCTCGAGGCCCCCACCCGTCATCCCCTCGACTGGAAGAATCCCCGATTCTGGGACGAGGAGGCGCTGTTCGAAGAGCTGGAACGGGTCTACGACATCTGTCACGGCTGCCGCCGCTGCGTCAGCCTCTGCAACGCCTTCCCCACCCTGTTCGACCTGGTGGACGAGTCGGACACCATGGAGGTGGACGGGGTTGCGAAGGAGGACTACTGGAAGGTGGTGGAACACTGCTACCTGTGTGACCTCTGCTATCTCACGAAATGCCCCTACGTTCCTCCGCACGACTGGAATGTCGATTTCCCCCACCTCATGTTGCGGGCCAAGGCGGTCCATTTCCGCAGACATGGCGCGAAACTGCGCGACAAGGTACTCAGTTCCACCGACACGGTCGGTACCCTGGCCGGGATCCCGGTGGTCAGCGGTCTGGTCAACGCCGCCAATCGCAGCGGCGCCATGCGCGGTCTGCTGGAGAAGGTGCTGGGAGTGGATCGTGAGGCGCGGGTGCCCGAGTACCACAGCGACACCCTTCGCAAGCGGGTCAATCGCCACAAGAACAGCGCCCTGCAGGTGGAGCCGGCGGGCCCCACCCGCGGCAAGGTGGCGCTCTTCGCCACCTGCTACTGCAACTACAACGAACCGGACATCGGCGAGGATCTGATCGCCGTCTTCGAGCACAACGGAATTCCCGTCACCCTGGTGCCGAAGGAACAGTGTTGCGGAATGCCCAAGATGGAGCTGGGCGATCTCGACGCGGTGGAGCGATCGAAGGAGGCGAACATCCCGGTGCTGGCGAAGCTGGTGGATGAAGGCTGGGATCTGGTCGCGG
>JALTLT010000200.1 GCA_027001815.1 Gammaproteobacteria bacterium
CCTCACCCCCTCCCCCTGCTCCGACCGGTTGCGGCATTTCCCACACCCGGCTGTGTGATATGCCACGACTCTCCACCGCCAGACCGTCCCGTGTCGCGACAACCCTTTGAATAGATGGCCCCTTCCGGAAGGGGAACGGCTCTTGCTATGCCCTTCCGGCGAGTCCGTGCCGCAGGGCCAGGCGGTTCCGCCTCCGCGCGGAGGTTCCACGGCGCGGACTCCTCCACGACTTCCGGTTCACCACACGACACCCAATCAGGGGCACGATTCATGAAGAAGAAAAGTCAGATCGTATCTTTCATGGTTTGCAGCGCCATCTGCTCGGCGGCGACGGCCGCCGACCAGCAGGTCGCGGGGGACGAGACCGAAGAGATGCCGGGCATGGTGGTGGAAGGCACCCGCCTGAGCGACGTCAGCGGCAAGGAGGTGAAGTCCGCCGACCTGGCCGAGGCGCTGTTCAAGAAGGTGCCTGAGGTCTCCCTGGTCCGGCGCAGCGGCATCGCCAACGACATCGTCCTGCGCGGCCAGAAAAAGGACAACATCAATATCCTTGTCGACGGTGCCAAGATCTACGGCGCCTGCCCCAACCGGATGGACCCCCCCACTTCCCATATCCTCACCAACAACGTGGAGGCGGTGGAGATCACCGAGGGACCCTACGACGTGGAGAACTTCGGCACCCTCAGCGGCGCCGTCAAGATCACCACCCGGGAGCCGGAAGAGGGTTTCAACGGCGAGGTGAGCGCCAATGGCGGCGCCTGGAACTACCGCAAGCTGGCCGCCACCCTCAGCGGTGGCAGCGAACGGGTGCGGGGCCTGGTCAGCGCCTCCTCGGAGAGCAGCGACCAGTACCAGGATGGCGACGGGCGCACCTTCGCCGAGCAGATGGAGGCCAACGGCGTCGACCCCACCCGTCTCTACCAGCCCAGGTATCGTGACATGGAGGCCTATACCAAGAGGACGGTGATGGGCCGCCTCGACATGCAGGTGACCGACGGACAGAAGTTGAGCCTCTCCTACACCGCCAACCGCAGCGACGACGTCCTCTACCCCACCAGCCCCATGGACGCCCCCTGGCAGGACTCCGATATCGTCACCGCCGACTACACCGTCAGCGATCTCGGCCGCTGGTCGAAGCGCCTGGAGTTCTCCGCCTATCGCTCCTGGGTCGACCACCCCATGAGCACCGAGTTCCGGCAGGTGGCGGCGATGATGGGGGCCATGGTCAACGACATGTCGAGCTCCATTTCCGGCCTGCGCATCAAGAACCGCTTCGAACTCGGCGACGCCACCGACATGACCGTCGGCTTCGACACCAGCCTGCGCAACTGGGACGGCGCCTACAGCGGCGAGATGATGATGTCGTGGATCGACGGCTACGCCAGCATCGACGACGTGGACACCGAAAACCGCGCCCTGTTCGCCGAACTGGAGAGGGACTTCGGTGCCCTGGTGATGGAGTTCGGCGCCCGCTACGACGACACCTCCATCGAGCCCGGTTCCTCCAGCCAGCCCGCCAACGACTACTCCGGCTTCAGCGCCTACGCCAAGGGCACCTGGCAGATGAGCGATTCCACCCGCCTGTTCGGCGGGGTCGGCCAGTCCCGGCGGGTACCGGATGCCCGCGAACTCTACTTCACCATGCCCATGCGCAACGCCGACACCGGCATGGTGATGGTGATGAACGTGGGCAACCCCGATCTCGACCAGACCACCAACCGCGAGATCGACTTCGGCATGGAGAACTCGCTGGGAGATCTCTACCTGAAGACCACCCTGTTCCACAGTTGGCTCACCGACTACATCCTCTTCGACGACAGCCTGATGATGCACAAGTTCCAGAACGTGGATGCCACCATCTACGGTATCTCCCTGAAAGGCTCCTGGAGCTTCGGCGACGATCTCTACGTGGACTTCGGCTTCGCCTGGCAGAAGGGCGAGAAGGAGACTCCCCTCGCCGGGCAGACCGATACCGACCTGCCCGAGATCCCGCCCCTCAAGGGCAACATCGCGATCAACTGGGACTACTTGGAGAAGAGCAGTTTCCGCGCCGAACTGGTGGCGGCCGATGCCTGGACCCGCTACGACGCCGACAACGGCGAGCAGCACATCGCCGGCTGGGGAGTGGTCAACCTGAAGGTACGCCACCAGGTGACCGAACGGGTGGCGGTGACCGCCGGTGTCGACAACCTCTTCGACAAGACCTATGCGGTCAACAACACCTACAAGGATCTCACCCTGCTGGAGGCCGGCGGTGGCGAGGTGATGCTGCTCAACGAGCCGGGCCGCTACCTCTACCTCAACGCCAGCTACTCATTCTAGCAGCCCGTCGGACTTCGAGCTGAAGGTCCCACCGCCCCGGGAGGCAGGAAGGCCCTCGCGGGGGCGTTGGCGGCAAGGGTGAGCCGGAAAACGGGGAATGTCCGGTGAACATTCCTCCCGGCGAACGGGCTTGCCACGGATGGCAAGCCCCGGCCCTGCAAGCGGAGCGGGGCCGGGCTCTTGGCAGGATGTTGAAAAAGGCCGTCCTGGCCTCATTGAAAACGGCGGTGCATCCATGCCCCGCGGCACAGGCTGTCGAAAAAACTGTGTCTTTCAACAGCCTGTCAGGCGAATCAGGCCAGCACAGCCGAATCTGCGCGCCTGGCGGGCGGCGGCCTGTCAAAACAAGACCAACCGGGTCAATAATGTATGGGAAACTCTGAACAATTCATCCCTGAATTGTCAGAGTACGGGAGCCGAAAAACGCGGTTTTCGGCTCCCTTGCAAAATCAATCACCTGCGGTGATGATTTTGGCGGCACATCCCTGTGCCGCAGGAATCTCTGAATAGATCAGAGATTCCTATGCTTATCCGATCGGCAGACGGTGTCGGCAGGGGTGTTCGCGGTGCGAACCGCCCTCCTGGCCCTCCGTCTGCCGGATACCACCACCAACCCGAGGTCCACCAATGGGCGCGCTGCGACTCCTGTGGCTTCTCCCCCTGCTCCTGCCCGCCGCTTCGCCGGCGGGAGATGTGACGGTTCAGCTCTTCGAGTGGCGCTGGGAGGACGTGGCCCTGGAGTGCGAGCGTTACCTGGGGCCCGTCGGCTTCAAGGCGGTGCAGATCTCGCCGCCCCAGGAACACCGGGTGATCGAGGAGGCGGGCCACCCCTGGTGGCAGCGCTATCAGCCGGTCTCCTATCGCCTGGAGAGTCGCAGTGGTGACCGCGCGGCGCTGACGGAGATGGTGGCCCGCTGCCGGAAGGCGGGGGTCGAGGTGTACGCCGACGCCGTGATCAACCACATGAGCGGCCTTCCCCCCGGCGGCAGCGACCTGGGCTCCGGCAATCCGCCCACCCTCATCCGCCAGTACGGCAAGGTGGCTCTCTACCCCACCGATCCCGGCCGCTACGACCGCATCGAACACGCCCACATCCAGTGGTGCGACCACGACATCCGCGACTGGTGCAACGGCTGGGAGGTGCAGACCTGCGAGCTGCTGGGGCTGGACGACCTCAACACCGGCAGCCCCTACGTGCAGCAGGAGATCGCCGGCTATCTCGACGATCTGCTGGGCATCGGCATCGCCGGCCTGCGCATCGACGCCGCCAAGCACATCTGGACCGGCGAGCTGGGCGCCATCCTCGGCCGTCTCTCCACTCCCCCCGCCTTCGTCGTCCAGGAGGTGATCCAGAACCCCTGTCACACCGACGGCAGCGAGTACCTGGCCCATGGCTCGGTCACCGAGTTCCGCTATGCATGGCGACTCGCCGAGCAGTTTCGATCGGGCGACCTGGCGGGACTGCGTACCATCGACCAGGGCCTGCTCCCCTCGACGGGAGCGCTGGTCTTCGTCGACAACCACGACACCCAGCGGGAGGGCTCCACACTCAGCTACCGCGAAGGTCGCCCTTACCTGCAGGCGGTGGTCTTCATGCTTGCCTGGCCCTACGGCCAGCCGCGCCTCATGTCCGGCTACCACTTCCCGGCCACCGATCCCGACCAGGGGCCACCGGCCACGGCGGATGGCACCACGCTCCCCGTGTGGCGCAACGGCCGGCCCACCGGCTGCAACGCCAGCGAATGGGTCTGCGAACACCGCCACCCGGCGGTTCGCGGGATGGTCGGTTTCCGGGCCGAGACGGGGGACCGCCCGGTGACCCACTGGTGGGACGATGGCGGCGGACAGATCGCCTTCGGCCGGGACGGGGCCGGTTTCGTCGCCATCAACGGAAGCACTTCCCGCCTCCAGGCCACCCTCCCCACCGGCATGCCCGACGGTCTCTACTGCGACATCACCCGGCGCTCCGGATGCACCGACCGGAGCTGGCGCGTGAGCGCCGGCCTGATCACCCTCGACCTCCCCCCCGGCGACCTGCTGGCCATCCGCCTGGGCGCCACCTCGCCCTGACCCCTCTCCCTCCGTTGAGAGCCGCCACCTCCGCCCCCATCCCTCTACCAGGATGATCGGGATAGGGGCGGTCAGCATAGCTGACCGAGCCCCTCCCACACCACCCGGCATGCGGGTCCGCACCGGGCGGTTCGGGAAGTTGAGGTCATGAGAGTCGCGGCACACCCAGCCGGTCGAAGAAGGCGATCGGCATGACGGCGTTCAGCAGATAGCGGCTGTTACGCCACCACCGCCGACTGTTCGCCGCAATGCGTCGGGCCACCTCATCCGTGGCCCCCATCGCCTTCAGTTCCCGGTACATGGTCTTGCCCCGTTTCCAGTGCTTGAGCTGCAAGGCCCGCAGGCGATGACGTAGCCATTCGTCCAGGCGCCGGAACACCCCCGGTGTCTGTGCGAGCTGGAAGTAACCCTTCCAACCGTTGACGTATTGCCGAAGGTGCTCGGCCACCTCCTCCAGGCTTCGCCCCCGGCTACGGCGGG
>JALTLT010000201.1 GCA_027001815.1 Gammaproteobacteria bacterium
GGGTCAGCTTCGAGCACGGTGGTGATCGTCTGATGGGCACCCTGGTCAAATACAACCGCAAGACCGTCACTGTGGTCACCGACAACGGCCAGCGGTGGAATATCTCGCCGCATCTGCTGTCGGCGGTGAAGGATGCCGGTACCGTCAATCCACAGCCACCGACCGACAAGAAGAAAAAACGGCTCAGATAATCACGTGTGGGGCAATAGCGGTGCGGAATGGACGCTTACCCTGGGAGAGGCGGCGCAGGAGGCGGAACTGGCGACGGGCATCGCGCTCCATGGCGTAGCTCGCGCCCATGCCGATGAAGTTGGACGAGAGCAGGAAAAACTGGTTGGCGAGGAGGGGCTCCGCGGGGATCTCCACGCCTGTCAGCAGCAGCATGATCTCGTAGGCGGCGGTCATGGAGAGGCCGGCGGCTACCGCCCACCAGAACCTCAGACGGATAAAGGTGTGGACGAAGAAGATGAGCAGCATCAGCCCCGGCACATAGGTGTGGTGGGCGTCCGGAGGCATCTTGAAGATCATTGCGACGATCGACCAGCCCGCCACGATGGCGGCTCCGGTCATGATCGCCTGGGGATGGCGCGGGCTCCCGGGGCGGAACAGGAAGAGTGCGCAGACCGCCATCAGTGGCAAGGCGGCGATAAAGCGCAATTTCCAGAGAGTCAGGTAGAGCTGGGGCAGCAGCAGATAGTCGAGGACTCCGAAGACGAGATAGATGACGGTGCCCGTTACGAAACCTGCTCTGTAGTAGGCCAGGTAGGTGCGGTCGTACTGGATTCGAAAGCTCTTTTCCAGATTGTCGTCCCGGAAACGGAGGCGGAAGTGCCTCGGGACAAGGGGGGATCTCGTAAGCATAATATTGGTCGCCGGGCCAACAATCAGGTCGCCTGTAGCAATCTCGCCGGCAACCCCCTCTCTTGGACTGAGTTGACATTATACCCACAACTGGTGCCAGGGATCGCGATCGAGTTGGCAGCCTGCGCCATATCTGCTTGTCTGTGGGTGATTTATCCCAATCGCCGGGGCTCCGGTCCGTGGGTGGGGAATGAGCGGGATCGTCTCTCGCCGCGTGGCCTTCTGCCCGTCTGTCGCCCTCCGCTATCCGGCGATGTTACGATGGAACCGGATCGCAGCCCCGTTTCGGTGCTGCGGCGAACGGATAGGGGTCCTGTCCCTCCCACCGACTCTGCCGACAGTGAAACTCCAGACCAACATCTTTCTATGGGTGACTCTGGCCACCACCTTTCCGCTCGCCCTGCTGGTGCTCGGTGCGACGCTCTACAGTGAACGGCAGTACGAGGAGACGGTGACCGCAGAGGTGAACGGGCGGCTGGTGATCCTGATCGCCGAGATCGATCGGCGCCTCTATTACCAGCGCCAGATGATGCGATCGCTCGCCTCAGACGACGCCGCGCGGGCCTTCTACCCGGTTCTGCGGGCGGCGACGGCGGGTGAACTCCACCCGGAGTTCTTCACACGCGCGGGCCGGCTGACTCGGTTCCTGGAGTCGCTGCAGAGTGTGGTGCCGGGTTTCGGTACCTTGCGGGTGGTCGATTTCAATGCCAACACCCTCATCAAGGTCCATATCGGACGTGGTGCCATCACCCTCCAGGAGGGAATCGAGAGCCTCCCGTTCGCGGAGGAGGAGCCCAACGATCCCGATTTCGCCCGCCGTCTGGCCCAGCTACCCGACGGAGAGGTGAGTTTCATCACCCTCCCCGACGACAGGCTGGAGGGTGCGGGTGAGGCGTTCCGGCCGCCGGCCCTGCTCACCGCCGTGCTGCCTCTGGAGGAGGAGGGAGAGCGGTTGGGTTACCTGATGGGTGATCTTTCGGGGGATCCCATCGATCATCTGCTGGAGACCTCGCCGCGCCTCCTCACCGGCGATCTGATCATCGCCGAGATCAATCCGGAAAATCCGGTTCGGCACGGCCTGGTTCTCTACGACGACGCGAGCGGCAGCCGCCTCTCGGCGCCGGATGCCGAACCGATCGAGATCCAGTCCCGTTGGCCCGTCCTGCTGGAGGCGGTGGAGAAGCGCCCCTACGGCATGCTGCAGGTGGACGGTGGGCGCCGCAGGCTTTTCTACCAGGAGTACCTGCCCTATCCGGGACGGCTGGTGAGCTGGGTGGTGGCCATGACGGTGGAGAGCGAGAGCCTGCGTGCCCCCTTCAACCGGATACGCATGGCGGGCATGCTGTTCGTGCTGGTGGCGGTGGTGCTGGGCCTGCTGCTGGCACGCATGGGTTCCCGCAGCGTGGCGCGCCCCATCCGTGAGCTAGCCACCACCATGGAGGCTTACGGAGCCGGTGACCACTCGGCGCGGGTCGAGGAGCGGGGTGGCGAGGAGATCCGCACCCTGGCGCACGCCTTCAACCACATGGCCGATACCCTCGACCATGCGCAGAGGGTGATGGTCGAGAATGCGAAGCTGGCCAGCCTCGGGGAGATGGCGGCCGGGATCGGTCACGAGCTCAACAACCCCCTCAACAACATCCTCTCCCTCGTGCGGTTGATGGAGCGCCAGATGCCGGAGGATGCCGACCGGCTGCGTCGGGATCTCGAGGCGATCCGCGACGAGTCGCTGCGCGCCTCCCGGATCATCCGCAGTGTCCTCAATTTCGCACGTCAGGTGCCTCCCGAGGTGAGACCCTTCGAACTCGATCCCTGGCTGGAGGAGACCGCCGGCCTCCTCCTCCAGGCCGCGCGAGACCGCCAGGTGGAGCTGGCCCGGGTGGGTGAGCGGCGTGAGGGGTGTGTGGTGGAGGGGGATCGCTCCCAGCTCCAGCAGGCGCTGGTCAATCTGTTGCTCAACGCCATCCAGGCGACCCCGGCCGGAGGCAGGGTGGAGCTCTCGCTGCGTTGCGACGAGGAGTGGGTCGAGTTGCGGGTGCGCGACTTCGGCAGCGGAATCGCGCCGGACGCCGAAGGGCGGCTGTTCGATCCCTTCTTCACCACCAAGGGCGAAGGGGAGGGTGCGGGCCTGGGCCTCTCCATCAGCCTCGGAATCGTCGAGCGACACCGCGGAACGCTCACGGTGCACAACCACCCCGAAGGGGGTGTGGAGGCGGTGATCCGGCTGCCTCGCCACGCAGCAGATGGGGCATAATGGCGCCATGGCAGCCACCATCTTCTTCGTCGACGACGACCCCCGGGCGGGTGAACTGATGCAGCGCTTCGCCGAAGAGGCGCCGTGGGAGTGTCGGGTCTACCGTGATCCCCGTCTCGCCCTGGCCGACTTCGACCGGATCGGTGCCGAACTGGTGGTCACCGACCTGCGAATGCCGGGCATGAGCGGCATCGAGCTGCTGCAGGCCCTTCGGGAGCGGGATGCGGAACTGCCGGTGATCATCATCACCGCCTACTCCTCCGTCGACAGCGCCATTGAGGCGCTGCGTCTCGGTGCTGCCGACTTCATCAAGAAGCCCTACGACATCGAAGAGCTGCTGATCCAGATCGAGAACAACCTGGAGCGGAGCCGGTTGCGGCGGGAAAACCGTCTCCTGAAGCAGCAGCTACGGGCGGAACGGTCGCGGTACGGCATGATCGGCGAATCGCCGGCGATGGAGCGCCTCTTCCATCTCATCGAGAAGGTGGCTGGAGTGAGCTGTCCGGTGATCGTCGAGGGGGAGTCGGGAACCGGCAAGGAGCTGGCGGCGCGGGCCATCCACGACCTCAGCGACCGGCGGGAGGCGCCCTTCGTGGTGATCGACTGCGGAGCGCTCACCGACAGCCTGCTGGAGAGTGAGTTGTTCGGCCACGAAAAGGGGGCCTTCACGGGGGCGGACCGGGCCAAGCAGGGCCTGCTGGAGCTGGCCTCGGGAGGGACGGTGTTCCTGGACGAGATCGGCAACATCTCCGATGCCCTCCAGACCAAGCTGCTGAGAGTGGTCCAGGAGCAGCAGGTGGTGCGGGTGGGCGGAGTCCGCCCCATCGCCATCGACTGCCGCTTCGTCGCAGCTACCCACCGTGATCTGCGGGCGATGGTCGCCGCCGGCGAGTTCCGGCACGACCTCTACCACCGGCTCAACGTGGTGCGGCTGGAGATGCCCCCCCTGCGGGAGCGTCGCGAGGACATCCCGGCCCTGGTGGACCACTTCGTGAAGGAGTACGCGGCCCGATACGGCCGGGAGGTGGAGGGGTTCGACGCCAACTCCATGCGCCGCCTGCAGGCCTATCAGTGGCCCGGAAACATCCGCGAGCTGCGAAACGTGGTGGAACGCCACATCACCCTCGCCGACGGACCGGTACTGCACCTGGAGAATCTCGAGGAGGCGCCGGTGCCCGGCGTGGAGCGCGACTGCCTCGACAGCGACCTGCCGAGCCTCGCTGAACTGGAGCGGCGTTACGTCCTGCGCCTGCTGGAGCGATTCGACGGCAGCCGCGAGCGGACCGCCTCGGTACTGGGGATCAACAAGTCCACCCTGTGGCGCAAGCTGCGGAGCTGGGGAGAACAGGGTTGAGCCGTTTGAAGGAGAGGCCTGGCAGCCCGTCGTTCCCTCTCTACACCCCCCGCCGCGTGCCCCCTCTCTCCGGAAGCGCCGAGTTGCACTCGGCAATGCCGCTGTCGGGTGGCACTTCTCCCCTTTTATTAACCCGGCAAGGGTTTACATTATATTCAGGCTTTGGATCTGCGTCGGATCAAGGCGCGGTGCGCAGGCAAGGGTTGTTCCCTTGGCAAGCGCCGCAACACCGAGCCGGCGCAAATCCAAAGCGCCCAACCTATTGTAAGGAATCTCTGATTTATTCAGAGATTCCTGCGGCACAGGGATGTGCCGCCAAAATCAGTTACCGCAGGTGATTGATCTTGCAAGGGAGCCGAAAACCGCGTTTTTCGGCTCCCGTACTCTG
>JALTLT010000202.1 GCA_027001815.1 Gammaproteobacteria bacterium
AGAAGACCGAGGAACACCACCATGTGGTGCCCCGCGGCGACCGCTCCGGCGCGATTATCGAACCCTACCTCACCGACCAGTGGTACGTGCGGGTGGCGCCCCTGGCGAAACCGGCCATCGAGGTGGTGGAAAAGGGCACCATCCGCTTCGTCCCGGACAACTGGAAGAACACCTACTTCGAGTGGATGCGCAACATCCAGGACTGGTGCATCAGCCGCCAGATCTGGTGGGGTCACCGCATCCCCGCCTGGTACGACGACGACGGCGACGTCTACGTGGGCCGCTCGGAGGAGGAGGTGCGCGAGCAGCACGGTCTCGGCCCGGAGGTGAAACTGCGCCAGGACGAGGATGTGCTCGACACCTGGTTCTCCTCGGCGCTGTGGCCCTTCTCCACCCTCGGCTGGCCCGACAAGACCGAGGAACTGCGCGCCTTCTACCCCACCAACGTGCTGGTCACCGGTTTCGACATCATCTTCTTCTGGGTGGCGCGCATGATCATGATGGGACTCAAGTTCATGGGCGAGATCCCCTTCCGCGAGGTCTATGTGCACGGCCTGGTGCGCGACTCCGAGGGGCAGAAGATGTCCAAATCCAAGGGCAACGTGCTCGACCCCATCGACGTGATCGACGGTATCGAGCTGGAAGAGCTGGTGAAGAAGCGCACCAGCGGCATGATGCAGCCGCGGCTCGCCGAACGCATCGAGCGGCTGACCCGCAAGAACTTCCCCGACGGCATCCCCGCCTTCGGCACCGATGCCCTGCGCTTCAGCTTCGCGGCGCTCGCCACCCTCGGCCGGGACATCGTCCTCACCCCCGGCCGCATCGAGGGCTACCGCAACTTCTGCAACAAGCTCTGGAACGCCTCCCGCTATGTGCTCATGAACACCGAGGGGAAGGACTGCGGCCAGCACGGCGGCGGGCTGGAACGCAACGCCGCCGACCGCTGGATCGTCTCGCGGCTGCAGCGCACCATCGACGAGGTGGCCTCCTCCATCGAGCAGTACCGCTTCGACCACGCCGCCCAGGCGATCTACGAGTTCACCTGGTACGAGTACTGCGACTGGTATCTGGAACTCTCCAAGGCGGTGCTCAACGACGAGAGTGCCTCCGAGGCGCAGCTTCGCGGCACCCGTCACACCCTGGTCACAGTGCTCGAGGCGCTGCTCCGCCTCGCCCATCCGCTCATCCCCTTCATCACAGAGGAGATCTGGCAACGGGTCGCGCCGCTGGCGGGAGTGGAGGGGGAGACCATCATGCTCCAGCCCTGGCCGGAGAGCCGCGAATCGGCCATCGACGAGGCCGCCGAGAGCGACCTGGAGTGGGTGAAGCAGGTGATCGTCGGCGTACGGCAGATCCGCAGCGGCATGAACATCGACCCGCGCCGCCCCCTGCCGATCCTGCTCGCCGACGGCGACGAGACCGACCGGCGGCGGCTCGACGCCTACAGCCACTTCATCACCGGCCTCGGCCGGGTGGAGTCGATCACCTGGCTCGAGCCCACCGACCCGCAACCCGAATCGGCCACTGCCCTGGTGGGCCGGATGAAGATCCTCATCCCTCTCGCCGGCCTCATCGACAAGGAGGCGGAACTGGCCCGTCTGCGCAAGGAGATCGAGAAGCAGGAGAAGGAGCTTCAGCGGGTCACCGCCAAGCTCGCCAACTCCAGCTTCGTGGAGAAAGCCCCCGAGGCGGTGGTGGAGAAGGAGCGGAAGAAGCAGCAGGCCGCCGAGACTGCCCTCACCCAGCTCCGGGAGCAGCTCGCCCGCATCGAAGCGCTTTGATCAATCACCTCCTGGTGACGACGTGACGGGAAGAGAGTGGCGGCGCCCCCGCACGCCGGAATCACCGTCCACCGCGCACGAGACGCACGAAGAGGCCGAGGGATCGATCGTAGGCGAAATCGTGGCCATAGGCGAAGAAGATGTACCACGAACTCTCGGTGCCGTAGGCGTACGGTGACGCCGACCAATAGGCACCCAGGCCCCAATCATCGCCGTCTATCCGGGTGTTGGGGAAGACCGTGGCATTGATGGCCGGCTCATAACAGCTCGGCTCCACCAGTGAGGCCAGCTCCTTGATGTTGGGCAGCCGCCAGTCGGCATAGCCGGCAAAACCACCCGCGGCGTTCACCGCCTCCGCCTGCTGCAGCGCCTCCTGCCAGGAGAAGAGGGCCGCCTCGCCGGTGGCGCAATCCTCCCCGCTCGATCCCTCGCTGCACCGCTTCCACATGAGTCCGGTCACCGTGTCGGTCACCGTGCCGTCGCCGTGGATCACGTAGCGCGAGTCGGGCGCCGTCGCCTTCATATCGGGATTGCAGGTCTGGCCGGCGACCGTGGCCATCACCAGCAGTCCGGTAACCGCCATCAGCGTCCGCGTCGCAGACAGAAGGGTCCGTCTCATCGTCTCTCTCCTGTTGTCCGGTTCCGTCCAGGGATCAGATCCTGCGCCGGACCGCTGCCCGCCAGCCAGGTATCGCCCGCCAAGGTGTACTTGCGATCGCGCGGAAAGTGGCGCACCGCCCCCCAAAAGGCAGAGTCACTGTCCGCCACGGACAAGACGCACGAGGTAGTCATGGGATCGGAAGTTGGCACTGTCGGAGCCATCGTTGAAGTCGACACCCCACGCCCCGTCGGCGTCGTCGGCGTACGGCGACGCCGACCAGTAGTACCAGGAGCGGGTGTTGGGAAAGAAGGCCAGGTCGATGGTCGGGCCCGGTGGGGGGATGCTGTAGTCCACCAGTCCACGCAGCTCCTCCCGCTCGGGCAGCCGCCAGTCGGCAAAGCCACACAGCCCCTCGACGTTGACCGCGGCGACCAACTTCTCGGTATCACAGCCATCGGCCACCGTGCCGCCACAACTCCCCCCGGCATCCTTTCCCGGCGCTCCACCGTTGGTTGCAGGGTTGCTGTGGTACCAGGTGTAGGTCCAGTCGCGGTCGTGGAGGCCGCCGTCGTCCGTCTTCACCTCCCAGAAGAGGCCGGTGACGCTGTCCTGGACGCAGCTCCATTCCGCGGCATCCGCGGGAAGGGGCTGACCATTCGCATCCAGCTTGGTGAAGGAGAAGCCCGCCAGGCCGTCGCTGTCGTCGTTGGCGGTGGCGTCTCGGCCATATTCCGCATCCTGACCCGGATAGCCCCCCTGCGGACAAGGGAGACCGTTACCGGAGGCGTCGGAACAGGTGACGACGCCGGTGTCGTTGAGCGGGCCGGTCGGCCCGACGGGGGGCGGGGTGCCGGCGGTGCCGCTGCTGGAACTCTCACAGGCCACCAGCAGAACCGCGGCCAGGGGCGGGAAGAGCCGCATGGCGCGCGGCGACGACGATGGATTCATGATGCACTCTCCTCGAATCGGGCAGGACGGAGCCTCCTCACAGGCAGGCCGCGGCGGGTGCCGAGGTCCGATCGGGGCTGCCGAAGGGGAACGGACCGACTGCACGCGCGGGGAGACCATCTCATCGGGCTGGAATCGGTTGTCCACCGAAGCGGGGCGGCTCCAGTTGGTCGGACGGGTGCTCGGGAAAGTTTCGTGTCGCAAACCACTCCTTCCGTTGTGAATGGTCACTTCGCGCATGGTTACCGGTGTCGCTGTTGCCGAGCCGGTACTGCTGGACGGCAGATTAGCAGGGGGGAGCGGATGGGGACAAGAGGGAAAAGAGGCGTGACGAGTCCCCTCCCCCCGGTGACGCCACCACTCCGGCGTCACTCTCCACCGTGGGACACCCGGACCGGCAGCAGCAGCAACGCGCCCGCCACCAGCAGGACGAGGATGGAGAGGATGCCGGCGCGGGGATCGCCGGTGAGGTGACCGGTGAGGCCCACCAGGAGAGGGCCGAGCACGGCGGCGAACTTGCCCAGCATGTTGTAGAAGCCGAAGAACTCGGCGGCCTTGTCGGTGGGAATCAGTCGGCTGTAGAAGGAGCGGCTCAGGGACTGGATACCACCCTGCACCAGCCCCACCGCCACCGCCAGCACGTAGAACTCCGAGGCAGTGGACATCTGCCCCGCCCACAGCACGATGAGGATATAGACGCCGAGGGCGATGTAGATGCCCCCCCTTGGCCCCGTGTAGCGGGCCAGCAGGCCGAAAGCGACCGCAGCGGGAAAACCGACGAACTGGGTCACCAGCAGCGCGGTGATCAGATCACCGGAGTCGAGCCCCAGCGAGAGGCCGTAGTCCACCGCCATGCGGATCACCGTATCCACACCGTCGATGTAGCACCAGTAGGCGCCCAGAAAGAGCATCACCGGCCGCAGGCTGCGGATGTGACGGAAGGTCTCGGCCAGTTGCCGGAAACCGGCCCGCGCCACCTGGAGCACCGGCCGCGGAGGGGGGAGGGGCTCGTGGACGCGGAGAAAGAGCGGCAGGGCGAAGAGAAACCACCAGCCGGCCACCAGCAGGAAGGAGAGGCGGACGACGATGCCCGCATCACCGACTCCCAGCCACTCGGGATGGAGGGTGGTCCCCACGCAGCCGGCGAAGAGCAGGCCGCCACCCAGGTAGCCGAGGCCGTAGCCCAGCGCCGAGACGAAATCGACCCGTCGCTCGTCGGCCACCTGCGGGAGCAGAGCGTCGTAGAAGACGTTGCCGCCGGCGAAACCGATGGAGGCAAGAGCGAAGAGCAGCAGCGCCCAGCCCCACGCCCCCTCCGGCACCAGGAAGAGGCCGGCGGTGGCAAGGCAGCCGAGCACCAGGAAACGGCCCAGGTAGCGTTTGCGGCCTCCCCCCTGGTCGGCCATGGCACCCAGCACCGGGGCACCCGCCACCACCAGAACGGCGGCGACCGCGTTGCCGGCACCGAGCCAGAAGGTACTCTCGGTGACCGCCATGCCG
>JALTLT010000203.1 GCA_027001815.1 Gammaproteobacteria bacterium
CGCGTGGGGCCGGGGGTCACCGCCAAGGACATCGTGCTGGCGACCATCGGCGAGATCGGTACCGCCGGCGGCACCGGCTACGCCATCGAGTTCGGCGGCGAGGCGATCCGCGCCCTCTCCCTGGAGGGGCGCATGACGGTCTGCAACATGACCATCGAGGCGGGCGCCCGGGCCGGCATGGTGGCGGTGGACGAGACCACCATCGAGTACGTCTACGGCCGCCCCTTCGCGCCGCGGGGCGATTACTGGGATCGGGCGGTGGCGGCCTGGTTCGATCTCCACTCGGACGAGGATGCGCAATTCGACCGGGTGGTGCGGCTGGACGCCGCCGCCATCCTCCCGCAAGTGACCTGGGGGACCTCGCCGGAGATGGTTGCTCCGGTGGACGGGGTGGTGCCCGATCCCGACACGGAGCCCGATCCGGTCCGCGCCGAGGGGATGCGCAAGGCGCTCGCCTACATGGATCTGCGGCCCGGCCAGAAGATCACCGAGATCGCCATCGACAAGGTCTTCATCGGCTCCTGCACCAACTCGCGTATCGAGGATCTGCGCGAGGCGGCGCGGGTGGTGGAGGGGCGCAAGGTGGCCGCCTCGGTGAAACAGGCGATGGTGGTACCCGGCTCCGGTCTGGTGAAACAGCAGGCGGAAGCGGAGGGGCTGCATCGCATCTTCCTCGAGGCGGGCTTCGAGTGGCGCGAGCCGGGCTGCTCCATGTGCCTCGCCATGAACGCCGACCGGCTGGAGCCCGGCGAGCGTTGCGCCTCAACCTCCAACCGCAACTTCGAGGGGCGCCAGGGGGCCGGTGGTCGCACCCACCTGGTCAGTCCCGCGATGGCCGCGGCGGCCGCCGTCGTCGGCCGCTTTACCGACGTGCGCCGACTCATGGAGGGTGGATAGATGGAAAAGTTCGGCAAGTTCACCGGAATCGTCGTCCCGCTCGATCGTCCCAACGTGGATACCGACGCGATCATCCCCAAGCAGTATCTCAAGTCGATCCGGCGCAGCGGTTTCGGCCCCAATCTGTTCGACGACTGGCGCTACCTCGATCCGGGCGAGCCCGGCATGGATCACTCCGGGCGGCGGCCCGATCCCGAATTCGTCCTCAACCAGCCGCGCTACGCCTCCGCCTCGATCCTTCTCGCGCGGGAGAACTTCGGCTGCGGCTCCTCCCGCGAGCACGCCCCCTGGGCGCTGGCGGACTACGGCTTCAAGGTGATCATCGCCCCCACGTTTGCCGACATCTTCTACAACAACTGCTTCAAGAACGGCCTGCTGCCCATCGTCCTCGACGCCGAGACGGTCGACCGGCTGTTCCGCGAGGTGGAGGCGGAGGAGGGCTATGCGCTCACCGTCGACCTGGAGGCGCAGACCCTCACCACCCCCTCGGGGGAGGTGATCCCCTTCGAGGTGGACCCCTTCCGCCGCCACTGCCTGCTGGAGGGGCTGGACGACATCGGTCTCACCCTGCAGCATGTGGAGGAGATTCGCGCCTACGAGCGGCGGCGCATGGAGGAGGCGCCGTGGCTCTTCACCGACCTGATCGAAGAGGGGAGACCATGACCCGCAAGATTCTCGTTCTGCCCGGCGACGGCATCGGCCAGGAGATCACCGCCGAGGCGGTGAAGGTGCTGGAGCATCTGCGCCGCGAGGGGCTCGACCTGGAGCTGGAGCAGGCGCTGGTGGGCGGCTCCGCCTACGATGTTCACGGCACTCCCCTGCCGGAGGGGACCCTGGCCCTGGCCCGCGAGGCCGATGCGGTGCTGCTTGGCGCGGTGGGCGGTCCCAAGTGGGAGTCGCTGGAGATCGCGGTGCGTCCGGAGAAGGGGCTGCTGGGACTGCGTTCCGGCCTCGGCCTGTTTGCCAACCTGCGCCCGGCGATCCTCTACCCGCAGCTCGCCGGGGCCTCGACGCTCAGGCCGGAGGTGGTCTCGGGGCTCGACCTGATGATCGTCCGCGAGCTGACCGGTGGCATCTACTTCGGCCAGCCGCGCGGGGTGCGCACGCTCGACAACGGCGAGCGGGAGGGGTTCAATACCCTGGTCTATCGCGAGTCGGAGATCGAGCGCATCGGCCGGGTCGCCTTCGAGACCGCCATGCGCCGCGGCCGCCGGCTCTGCTCGGTGGACAAGGCCAACGTGCTGGAGTGCACCGAGCTGTGGCGGGAGGTGATGACCCGCCTCGCCGCCGACTACCCCGAGGTGGAGCTGAGCCACATGTACGTGGACAACGCCGCCATGCAGCTCGTGCGGGCGCCGAAGCAGTTCGACGTGATGGTCACCACCAACATGTTCGGTGACATCCTCTCCGATTGCGCCGCCCAGCTCACCGGCTCCATCGGCATGCTTCCCTCCGCCTCGCTGGACGAGAACGGCAAGGGGATGTACGAGCCGATCCACGGTTCCGCCCCCGACATCGCCGGCCAGGGGGTCGCCAATCCGCTGGCCACCATCCTCTCGGTGGCGATGATGCTGCGCCACTCGCTGGAGGCGCCGGAGGCGGCGGAGCGGATCGGGCGGGCGGTGGAGAAGGTGCTCGACGACGGCCTGCGCACCCCCGACATCTTCGCCGAGGGGTGCCGGCGGGTGGGGACCCGCGAGATGGGCGAGGCGGTGGTGGCGGCCCTGCGGCAGTAGCCTGGGGGGAGAGGTGGGCGGCGTTTCCGGGCAGCGCGACTGGATCGCGGGCCGATGGGTGGCCTCTTCCGCGGAGGAGATCCGGCACCGGTTTTCGTGAGATCATGAGGGGGTGCGGGGCCGCCGGGCCCGCGCCGACCGATCAGCAGGGGACGGAAGAGATGACCAAGAGTGTAGATGTAGCGGTAGTGGGCGCCACCGGCGCCGTGGGCGAGACCATGATCCAGGTGCTGGAGGAGCGGAACTTCCCGGTCGGGAAGCTCTATCCCCTCGCCTCCAGCCGTTCCGCCGGCAAGCGGATCCAGTTCCGTGGCAAGAGCGTCACGGTGCAGGATCTGGAGGCGTTCGACTTCTCGCAGGTGCAGATCGGCCTCTTCTCGGCCGGGGCCTCGGTCTCCAGGGTCCATGCCCCCCGGGCGGCCGGGGCGGGCTGCGTGGTGGTGGACAACACCTCCCAGTTCCGCTACGACGACGACATTCCGCTGGTGGTGCCGGAGGTCAACCCCGATGCCATCGCCCGGTACACCAACCGCGGCATCATCGCCAACCCCAACTGTTCCACCATCCAGATGCTGGTGGCCCTCAAGCCGATCCACGACGCGGTGGGGATCACCCGCATCAACGTCGCCACCTACCAGGCGGTCTCCGGTACCGGCAAGGATGCGATCGAGGAGCTGGCCGGCCAGACCGCCCGCCTGCTCAACGGCAAGCCGGTGGAGTGCAAGGTCTACCCCAAGCAGATCGCCTTCAACGCCCTGCCGCACATCGACGTCTTCCTCGACAACGGCTATACCAAGGAGGAGATGAAGATGGTATGGGAGACGCGCAAGATCTTCGGTGACGACTCCATCCAGGTGAATCCCACCGCGGTGAGGATCCCGGTCTTCTACGGCCACTCCGAGGCGATCCACATCGAGACCCGCGAGAAGATCACCGCCGAGGCGGCCCGCGAGCTGCTGGAGAAGGCCGAAGGGGTGGTGGTGGTGGACGAACGCAGGGATGGCGGTTACCCCACGGCGGTGAGCGAGGCGGCCGGTACCGATCCCGTCTACGTGGGTCGGATCCGCGAGGACATCAGTCATCCGCGTGGCCTGAATCTGTGGGTGGTGGCCGACAACGTGCGCAAGGGGGCCGCCACCAACAGTGTGCAGATTGCGGAAATTATGGTAAAAGACTACCTGTGAAACAGGTTGCAGGTCGCGGATAATCTGCGCTTTTCCGGGTATTCGAGGGCGCAGGGGCGATTTTCCGCCGCCTCCCGGTGTGTGCGTACACTCTCCTCCCCCCCTGCCGGGGGGAGGGTGAGCAGGGAAGACAGAAGAACAGTTCCCGCGCCTTCGTGTCGCGAAGGTCAGGAAAGGGCGGCTCCATCCAGCAGGATGTTGAAAAAGGCCATCCTGGCCTTTTTCAACGCCGGAAGCCGAAAATGCGATTTCCGGCTTCCTCACGTTTTCAATGACTTGCCGTCATTGAAAACGGCGGTGCATCCCTGCACCGCGGCACAGGCTGTTGAAAAACGGTGTTTTTCAACAGCCTCCTGCTAGCAGCCTGTCGGACTTTGACAGGCGGTCAGGTTCTGGTGCTTTCCTCGGGGCGGAGTGACCTTGAGCTTGAAATCCGACAGGCTGCGAGCCCGAAAGTTGCGTGAAGCTGCCGGATGGATGTGCGTCTGGCGTGTTCGAGTGTGCCGCGCTGCAGCGCAAGGCGTAGCCATCGCCACGGCTTGCGCGAAAAGTGGTGCAATCGGGCGCGCCAGGCGTGCAGACACCGGCAGAGCGGGCCGGGAACAGGTCGCTACCCGCTGACATACGGAATGTTCTGTTTGTAAACATAAACTTGAATGCATTATTGAGCGGCTTCATGCAATTTTCGGGCGGGGTGTTCCAGTGATGCATCGGTTCCCCGCCCGGATGGGGTTCCCGGTCCCTCGGATGTCCTGCTTGAGCCGGAAGGACTCTCCCGGTATCTCAAGGAAACTCTGAACAATTCATCCCTGAATTGTCAGAGTACGGGAGCCGAGAAGCGCGGTTTTCGGCTCCCTTGCAAAATCAATCACCTGTGGTGATTGATTTTGGCGGCACATCCCTGTGCCGCAGGAATCTCTGAATAAATCAGAGATTCCTCAAGATTGGAACAAGTCCGACGCAAACATGGGGAAGGCCGCCATATGAAAGGGAGTAGGCATGG
>JALTLT010000204.1 GCA_027001815.1 Gammaproteobacteria bacterium
GGGCTCGTCGGCGGCCTGCGGCGCTGCGCGGTCCTGCTCCGCTTGCAGGGCCGGGGCTTGCCATCCGTGGCAAGCCCGTTCGCCGGGAGGAATGTCCACCGGACATTCCTCGTTTTCCGGCTCACCCTTGCCGCCAACGCCCCCGGGAGGGCCTTCCCGCCTCTCGGGGCGGAGTGACCTTCAGCTTGAAGTCCGACAGGCTGCTGGCCTCATTGAAAACATCCTGTTAAAGCCCCGCGGCTGCCGGGTCGATAATTCGCCTACCGGACACCGGGGGAGAGGGATGGACCACCCCGTTGGCCGCCGTGTTTCCCGCCAGGCTTCCATCCGCGGTACGAGCAGAGCCGGCTGGGCGACAGGAACTCAGCTCCCCCGGGAGCCTCTCCAGGTCACGCAGTGAGAACGCGCCGGAGGGAAGCGTGGTGATCGCGCGAGGCATCGGAGCAGGTACGCCATGCCGAGGCGGATCACCGGGGCGGGCCGTCCCGGCTCTTCCGAAATCCGCTCCCCGTGACCTGGAGGGGCCTCTCGAAGAACCTGGAACCATCATGCCCGCTGCCGCAAAGACCACCACACCGATGCCCTCCTTCCTGCTTGCCCGCCAGCCCATTCTCGACCGGAATCTTCGCCTTTTCGGTTACGAACTGCTCTACCGGGTAGGGAACGGTGAGCCCTTCGATGCCGACCAGGCCACCTCCCGGGTGCTGCTGGAAGGGGTCCTGCACGCCGGTCGCGATGCCCTCGTCCACCACGGCATGATCTTCGTCAATCTCACCCGCAACCTGCTCCTTCAGCCGGAACTGCTGCCCCGCGGAGACGGTCGGGTGGTGCTGGAGGTGCTCGAGGATGTGGAGGTGGACGACCGTCTCCTGGAAGCGCTCCAGGAGCTCAAGAGACGGGGTTATCGCATCGCCCTGGACGACTTCGTCTGGGAGGAGGAGCGGCTGGAGCTGCTGGAGGTGGCCGACCTGGTCAAGGTTGAGCTGCGGGCCGGGCCATTGCCCCTCGAGGAGGTGGTGCGACGCCTCTCCGCGCGGCGCCTCATGCTGCTGGCAGAGAAGGTGGAGACCTTCTCCGAGCTGGAGGAGTGCAAGGCGCTCGGTTTCCAGCTCTTCCAGGGCTACTTCCTCGAACGCCCCCGGGTGGTCACCGGCGGCCGTCAGCCCGCCTCGCGTCTCTCGGTGATGCGGCTGCTGGCGGCCCTGCAGGATCCGGAGGCCGACGTGGAGAAGCAGGTGGCGGTGATCCGTCAGGACATCAACCTCAGCTATCGTCTGCTGCGCTACATCAACTCCGCCCAGTTCGCCTTCAACCGGGAGATCCGTTCCCTCCACGAGGCGGCGGTGATACTCGGGCGGCGCAACCTGCGGAACTGGGCCATGCTGCTGGCGCTCGCCTCCATCGAGGGCAAGCCCGATGTGCTCATCACCTCCGCCCTGATCCGCGCCCGTACCGTGGAGGGGGTGGTGACGCTGCTGGGGGGTGATCGGGCGGAGGCCGAGATGGGATTCCTGGCCGGCCTCTTCTCGCTCCTGGACGCCTTCCTCGACCGGCCCATGGAGAAGCTCCTGGAGGAGCTGCCGGTGGATCGCGCCATCGCCGTCGCCCTGCTCCACGGCGAGGGATCGATTGGTGCGGCGCTGGAGATGGTACGGATCCACGAGCGCGCCGCATGGGAGGAGGTCGATACCTGCGAGCTGGATCCCGGCGAGGTGTCGCGCCTCTATCTGGAGGCGGCCGCCTGGGCGGATGCGATCCAGAAGGAGATTGCCTGACTCGAGAGGCTGCCACATCCTGGAAAACGTGAGGGAGCCGGAAATCGCATTTTCGGCTTCCGGCGTTGAAAAAGGCCAGGATGGCCTTTTTCAACATCCTGCCAGGGGCCGCTCCTCCTCGCGCCAGAGGAGCAGGTTCCCTGCGGCGTCGCGGCGGCAGCGCCAGCGCGCCTCCACCCAGGTGGTGGCGACCGGATCGGTGACGATCGCCGGTCCGGCGATCTCCATCCCCTCTGGCAGTTCACTTCGGCTGTAGACCGGCACCCGGTCGAGCCCCCACACCTTCGCCGAGCCGGGACGCGGGGATCCCGCCTCGCCCCTCTCCCCCTGCAGGGAGAGCGGGGTGGACTCGCCGCGTGCCGTGACCCGCAGTGTGACCAGCTCCACCGGGTGGTCGAGACGGTGACCGAAACGGCGCCGATGGGCAGCGTGGAACGCCTCGGCGCTCGCCGCCACCCCCTGCCACGGCAGGGTCAGGGTGCTCGACTGGCCAAGGTAGCGCAGCTCGCCGTGCACCTCGAAGTGCTGCGCCGAAGGCGGAATGCCATCCCCCGACAGGGCCCGTTGCGCCTCCCCGCGCAGGGTCGCGACCAGCGCCTCCGCTTCCCCCTCGTCGAGCCCGTCCAGTCGCCGGACCACCGTGCGCGAGGCCTGACGCTGGGGCGGCGCCACCAGCATCCCCAGCGCCGACAGGACCCCCGCGTGGAGGGGGACCATCGCCCGGCTCATGCGCAGCCGCTCCGCCAGGGAGCAGACGTGCAGTCCTCCCGCTCCGCCGAAGGAGACCAGCACGTACGCCCGTGGGTCGTGCCCCCGCTGCACCGAGATCACCCGCAGTGCCTGGGCCATGTGCTCGTCGGCCACCCGCACGATGCCGGCGGCGGTCTGCTCCGGCGGGAGGCCGAGCCGCGCCCCGAGCCGCCCCACCGCTGCCAGCGCGGCATCCCGATCGAGACGCAGCGAGCCGCCGAGCGCCGCATCGGCGGGAAGCCTGCCGAGCACAAGGTTGGCGTCGGTGACGGTGGGTTCGGCCCCGCCGCGGCCGTAGCAGGCGGGGCCCGGATCGGCGCCGGCGGAGCGGGGTCCCACCTGCAGGGCGCCCCCCGCGTCGATCCAGGCGATGGAGCCGCCGCCGGCGCCGATGGTGTGCATCTCCACCTGCGGCACCGCCACCGGCCAGTGGGCCACATGGCCTTCGGTGGTCAGCGAGATCGACCCCTCCAGCAGGGCCACGTCGGTGGAGGTGCCCCCCATGTCGAAGGTCATCAGGCGCTGCTCTCCGGCGCTCTCCGCCAGGAAGAGGGCGCCCCGCAGCCCGCCCGCCGGCCCGGAGAGGAGCAGCCGCACCCCGTGGCGCCCGGCCCGGCGGGCGGGCAGGGTGCCGCCGTCGCTGGTCATCACCTGCAGGGCGGCCGGCGCGACCGCCCCCTCGAGCCGCCCCAGGTAGCCCGAGACCAGCGGCCCCACCGAGGCGTTGAGCCAGGTGGCCACCGCCCGCTCGTACTCCCGGTACTCCGGCAGCACCTCCGACGAGCGGCAGACGAAGCGGGCCCCGCCGAGCGCCTCGGCGATGCGCCGCTCCTCGCCCTCGTCGAGGAAGGAGAAGAGGAGACAGATCGCCACCGCCTCGGGATCGATCGCCTCGATCCGGCGGCGGATCGCCTCCAGCTCCCCGGTGTCGAGTGGCGGGTCGGTATGGCCGTCGGCGTGGGTGCGGGTGGCCGCCTCCACCACCGCCTCCGGCGGCACCGCCACCGGCCGCGGCGGCGGCTGCAGGTCGTAGAGCCGCGACCGGTTCTGCCGGCCGATGGTCATCAGGTCGCCGAATCCCCGGTTGGTGACCAGCGCCGTGCGCACACCCTTGCCCTCCAGCACCGCGTTGGTGGCCACGGTGGAGCCGTGGACGATGCGCAGCCCCTCCAGGGGCACGCCCAGTTCACGGATCCCCTGGAGGATCGCCTCCTCCGGTGCGTGGGGGGTGGAGAGCACCTTGTGGATGCGCATCCGCCCCTCGTGGAAGAGGACGAAATCGGTGAAGGTTCCCCCGGTGTCGATACCCAGTAGCATGCCGCAGACCGCCTCCTTCGTGGAGGCGCCATTGTACGTGCAACCCCCAATCGAGGACACCCACCTCCTCTCCGCTCCCCCCGGCCCCGCCCGGGCGAGGGGCGAGCTGGACCCCGGCCGCCCGGCCGGGTAAGGTGCGTGGCCCGGAAGAGAACCGACGACGAGGAGAGAGGGATGCCGGAGCTGCCGGAGGTGGAGACCACACGCCGCGGGCTGGAACCGCTGGTGACGGGGCGGATCCTGACCGGCGCGGTGGTGCGTCAGCCGCGCCTGCGCTGGCGCATCGATCCGCGCCTCGCCGAACGGGTGGCGGGACGGCCGGTGACCGCCGTGGAGCGGCGGGCCAAGTATCTGCTGCTGCGGCTCGACGGGCCGACGGTGATCCTCCACCTGGGCATGTCGGGGTCGCTGCGGGTGGTGCCGGCCTCGACCCCTCCCGCTCCTCACGATCACGTGGATCTCTGCCTCTCGCCGGACCGGGTGTTGCGGCTGCGCGACCCGCGCCGCTTCGGCGCCCTCTTCTGGACCTCCGGTGACCCGCTCGACCATCCCCGGCTGAAGGAACTTGGTCCGGAGCCGCTCGGTGACCTCTTCGACGGCGCCTGGCTGGCGTCGAAGGCGGCGGGCCGCCGGCTGGCGGTGAAGCCCTTCATCATGGAGAGCCGGGTGGTGGTCGGGGTGGGCAACATCTACGCCTCGGAGGCGCTGCACCGTGCCGCCATCCGGCCGGCCACGCCGGCGGGTCGCCTCTCCCCCGCCCGCTGGGCGCGGCTGGCGACGGCGATCCGGGAGGTGCTGGCGGAGGCGATCGAGGCGGGGGGCACCACCCTGCGGGACTTCTCCGGTGCCGATGGACGGCCCGGCTACTTCGAGCAGCGGCTGGCGGTCTACGGGCGGGAGGGGGAGCCGTGCCCCCGCTGCGGTGGGACCATCCGGCGCGCCGAGCTGGGCCAGCGTTCTACCTTCTGGTGTCCCCGCTGCCAGCGGTGAGTCTCTCCAGGCGCTCCAGCAGCCGGCCCGCCCGGCTGCGGGCCCAGAGCAGGCCGAGCAGGGCGCCGCCGGTGTTGGCCAGGGCGTCCCCCAGGTCGGGCAGGCGGCCGGGGACGAAGTGCTGCAGCCCCTCCAGCAGCAGGCCGAGCAGGGCGCAGGCGACGGCCACCCGCCAGCGCCAGCGGCGGTCGGCGGGACGCAACATGCCGTACCAGCCGGCGAGGCAGAAGTAGGCGAGCAGGTGCCACGCCTTGTCCTCGAAGGGGAAGCGCAGGGGGCTGTCGGGGGGCGGCCCGAGGGAACCCCAGACGGTGGCCGCCAGCAGTGCCAGGCCGATCAGGTGCCAGAGGCGGCGGAGGGTCACTGGAAGAGCCAGATCAGCCACGCCCCCAGCAGCAGCCGGTAGACGACGAAGGGCATCATCCCCATCCGCTCCAGCAGCTTGAGGAAGAAGTGGATGCAGAGCCAGGCGGAGATGCCCGAGAGCAGCGCCCCCAGCACCAGATCGGACCAGATCACCGTATCGTCGCCCAGGGCGAGCTGCAGGGTCTTGTAGCCGCCGGCCAGGGCGATGAGGGGGATGGAGAGCAGGAAGGAGAAGCGGGCCGCCCCCTCCCGGGTCAGCCCCAGCATCAGCCCGGCGGTCATGGTGATGCCGGAGCGGGAGGTGCCGGGGATCAGGGCCAGCGCCTGGGCACAGCCGATCACCGCCACGTCGCGCCAGGTGAGTCTGTGTTCCGACCGTTCCCGACGCCCCGCCAGGTCGGCGTAGCCCAGCAGCAGACCGAAGCCGATGGTGGTAGAGGCGATCACCAGGGGCGAGCGCAGGGTGGTCTCCACCAGGTCGTCCAGCAGCAGCCCGGCCAGCGCCGCCGGAAAGGTGCCCAGCAGCACCCCCCAGGCGAGCCGGCTCTCGCCCACCGCCTCCCGTCGCGCCACGGAGAGCCCCCAGTCCCGAGCCATGGCCAGCACCTCGTGGCGGAAGTAGGCGACCACCGCGGTGAGGGTCCCCACGTGGACCGCCACGTCGAAGGCGAGTCCCTGGTCGTGCCACCCCAGCAGGCGCGGCGCCAGGATCAGGTGGGCCGAGCTGGAGATGGGCAGGAATTCGGTGAGCCCCTGGATGACGGCCAGGGCGATGGTGTGCAGCAGATCCAAGTCAGAGTCTCCCCAACAGTTGTCGTGAACGGAAGGCGCGCAGCGGTCGTTCCAGGCCGCGGCTCAGCAGCATCGCCTTGAAGCGCTCTCCCATCTCGCCGGGGAGGGTGAGGCGCTTCACCTCCTCGGCGATGCGCAGCCGCTCCATGAGCGGCCGCGCCTCGAGACCCGCCAGCAGCTCCGGCAGGCCGGCGTCGATCATGAACTGCGCCTGGCTGGTGAAGCCGGCCACCCGCAGGCCGGCGGCGTCCGCCGCCTCGGCCACTGCGGTGAAGTCGACGAAGGCGCTGATGTCCTGGATGCCGACCAGGATCAGGGGGTCGTCGTGGGCGCGGTGCCGGTAGTGGCAGACGAGGGTGCCGTCGCTGCGCTGTGGATGGTAGTACTCGTGGCGCGGATAGCCGTAGTCGAGCAGCAGCACCGCCCCCGCCTCGAGGAAGTCGCCGATCGCCCCCACCCACGGTGTCACCTCCAGGTTGAGTTCGGTGCGGTAGCCGGGGGCCAGGGGCGTGTCGAGGCTCGACTCCAGCGCCTCCACGGCGGTCGCCAGCCTCGGCGAGGCCGGCAGGGTGGTCCAGGCGAAGGCGCCATCCTCCAGGGTGACGGCCAGCTCCTCCACCCCCCCGGCAGTGCGCAGGAAACGGTGGACCGGCATGGCGTCCAGCACCTCGTTGGCCAGCACCACGCCCCGCCATCCCGCGGCGGGCAGGGCGTCGATCCAGCCGATCTCCACCCCCAGCCGCTCGCCCAGCGGGCGCAGCCGCTGTTCCTGGCGGTGGCGCAGCTCCGGACTCACCTCGAGGATCCGGTACCGGTCGGGCAGCAGCCCCCACCGGGCGAGGGAGTCGAGCACCGCCTCGGCCAGCGCGCCGCTGCCGGCGCCGAACTCCAGCACCTCGCCACCCCCCAGCGCCTCCAGGCTCTCCGCCACCGGCTGGGCGACGCAGGCGCCGAACAGGGGCGAGGTCTCGGGGGCGGTGACAAAGTCGCCCGTCACCCCCAGCTTCTCGCTGCCCGCCTGGTAGTAGCCGAGGCCCGGCGCGTAGAGGGCCAGCTCCATGAAACGGCGAAAGGGGAGGGGACCACCGCCCTCTTCCATCTCCGCGAGGATCCTCTCCTCCACCCGTCGCTGCCAGGCGGCCGCCTCTTCGCCGGGCGGGGGCAGGCGGGTCGGGTCGGTGGAGGGCATCGGGGGCGTCATGGAGGCGAGGGATCTTTGATCCGGCTGCTATCCTGCAGTAGAGTGTGCGACCGTCGGGGCCTGCCCGGGCGACACGGTGTTGGAGAAAGCCATGCAGAATAAACCAAAGGTGCTCGACGGCCAAACCATCCTCATCACCGGTGCCGCCCACCGGCTCGGCGCGGTGATGGCCGAGTATCTGCATGGAGAGGGGGCCAACATCGTCCTCCACTACCGCAGCTCCCGTACCGGTGCCGAGGCCCTGGAGGCGCTCCTCAACCGGCGTCGCCCCGGCTCGGTCTGCCCGCTGCAGGGGGATCTGCTCGACTTCGCCGCCCTGCCGGCCCTGGTGGAGGAGGCGGCCTCCTGCTGGGGGCGGGTCGACGCCCTGATCAACAACGCCTCCTCCTTCTATCCCACCCCCATGGGCGAGGTGACCGAGGCGCAGTGGGACGACCTGCTGGGCACCAACCTCAAGGCCCCCTTCTTTCTCTCCCAGGCGGCAGCGCCCTGGCTGCGGCGGGTGGATGGCTCCATTCTCAACATCGTCGACATCCACGCCGAACGGCCGCTGCGCGGTTACCCGGCCTACTCCATCGCCAAGGCGGGGCTGGCCATGCTGACCCGCGCCCTGGCCGCCGAGCTGGGGCCGGAGATCCGTGTCAACGGCATCGCGCCGGGGGCGATCCTCTGGCCGGAGAACATGGCCGAGGAGGCGAAACGCAAGATCATCGGCCGCACCTTCCTCAAGCGGCGGGGCGAGCCGGAGGAGATCGCCCGCACCGCCCGCTTCCTGATCGCCGAGGCCACCTACATCACCGGACAGGTGGTGGCGGTGGACGGGGGGCGCTCCCTCAACGCCTGACCGGAGGGTGCCACTCCATTCCGCTGGGCCAGAGCCGCTGCTCCCCGGAATCGAAGGCGGACCAGAGCGCCGCCATGGTCTCGCCGGTGAGGGGATGGCGCAGATCGGGGTCCAGCTCCGCCAGGGGGCGCAGGACGAAGGCGTAGTGGAGGATCTCGGCGCGCGGCAGCTCCAGCCCCTCCGCGGAGAGGACCCGGTCGTCGTAGAGGAGCAGGTCCAGGTCGAGGGGGCGGGGGGCGAACTTCGCCCCCCCACGCTGCCGGCCGTGGGCCGACTCGATGGCGTGGAGCCGGTCGTGGAGGAGGAGCGGCTCTTCGGTGGTGTCGAAGGCCACCACCAGGTTGAGGAAGTCCTCCCCCTCGAAGCCGACCGCGCTGCTGCGGTAGATGGGGGAGAGGGCGAGGGGGGCGTAGCGGGCGTGGAGGGCGTCGAGGGCCGAACGGACGTTCGCCTCCGCGTCGATGTTGCTGCCGATGCTGATCCAGGCCCGCCCCACCCGGCTACTCCCGGCGACCGCGCTCGATGATCACCCCGACCCCCTCGGAGCCGCGCACCGCGCCCCGCTTGTCGAGGGTGAGCCGCAGCCAGGGGACGTCGAACTCCTCCAGCACGATCCGCGCGATCTCCTCGGCCAGGGTCTCCACGAGCTGGAAACTGCTCTGTTCCACGAAACCGATGATCCGCTTGGCCACCGCCTTGTAGTCGAGCGTCTGCTCGATGGCGTCGCTGGCCGCCGCCCGCCCGATGTCCGCCGCCATCTCCAGGTCCAGCACCACCGTCTGCCGGGTGTTTCGCTCCCAGTCGTAGATGCCGATGATGGTCTCGATCTGGAGCTGGCGGATGAAGATGATGTCCATGGCACGTACCGTGGTGGGGATTCCGGAGCGCGACAATATAACTTCAGAGGCCCCCGCGCGCCAGCCGGAGGGGAGCGGTTCCGGTTCGGTCGCCCCCTCTCCTCCCTTGACCCCGTTCCTCCGCCGTATTCCAATAGGCGCCATGGATCTATCGACCTCGCACCTGCTCTTCATCGCCGCCGGTTATCTCTTCGGCTCCATCTCCACCGCCATCGTCGTCGCCCGGGTCATGGGGCTTCCCGATCCCCGCACCGAGGGTTCCGGCAACCCCGGCGCCACCAACATGCTCCGGGTGGGGGGGAAGCGTGCCGCCGCCATCACCCTCGCCGGCGATGCCCTCAAGGGGGTGATCCCGGTGCTGGCGGCGCGTCTCTCCGGTCTGCCCCTGGAGGTGCTGGCCCTGGTGGGGCTCGCCGCATTCCTCGGCCATCTCTATCCCCTCTTCTTCGGTTTCCGGGGGGGCAAGGGGGTGGCCACCGCCCTCGGCGTCTTCCTCGCCGCCTGGTGGCCGCTGGGGCTGGCGCTGGTGGCCACCTGGCTGCTGGTGGCCAAGCTGTTCCACATCTCTTCGCTGGCGGCGCTCACCGCCTTCGCCCTGGCCCCCCTCTACACCTGGCTGATGGAACTCCCTCCGCTCTTCGTGGCGGTGGTGGTGACCGTATCCGCCCTCCTCTTCTGGCGTCACCGGGAGAACATCCGGCGGCTGCTGCGCGGGGAGGAGACCTGAGCCCGGCAGGATGTCGAAAAAGGCCATCCTGGCCTTTTTCGATGCCGGAAGCCGAACATGCGATTTCCGGCTTCCTCACGTTTTCAATGGGCTGCTGGCATCCCGCCGTGAGCAAGCCGGCCCCTTTCGGTGCTATGCTTGCGCGGAACCCCCCCTCTCCGCGGCTCCGGCCGGCCCTCACCCTCCGGCGGGATCAAGAATCTTCCCGTCGGTGCCGATGACAGGGGGGCATACCCGGGGGTGCCCGCCGTCTCCCGGGCTTCGTTCTTGGAGGAACGCACATGATCCAAAGGATTCTGGTGGTATCGCTCCTGTTGATCTTTTCGGCCCAGGCGGTGAGGGCCGACGGGAGAGGGGAAGAAGATCCGCTGCTCTTCGGCTTCTTTCCCATCATCAGTACCGTCGCCCTGTTCAAGCGCTTCGCCCCCCTCCGCGACTACCTCTCCGCGGAGCTGGGGCGCGAGGTGCGGCTGGAGACGGCGCCCGACTTCCCCACCTTCGTCCGGCGCACCGCCGATCGACGCTACGACATCCTGGTCACCGCCCCCCATTTCGCCCTGCTGGCCGCCGACAGCGGCCTCTACCGCATCCGCGCCAGCCTGGAGAAGGACCTCTTCGGTTACGTGGTGGTCCATGAGCAGAGCCCGGTCCACACGGTGGAGGAGCTCGCCGGGAAGGTGGTCGCGACACCGCCGGCGAAGGCGATCATCACCATGTCGGGGCGCCGTTTCCTGCTCGATTCGGTAAGGGGGATCCCTCCCCACTTCCAGCCCTTCAAGAGCCACAATGCGGCCTACGAGGCGGTGCTGAGCGGCCAGGCCTACGGCGCCATCGTCTCGGTCAATGCGGTCAACAAGGCGCTGGCCCAGGGCAAGCCGCTGCGGGTGGTGTCGCGCACGCCCTCCCTGCCCAACATGGCCACCCTGGTGGCCACCGACCGCGACGCCGCGCTGGGTGAACGGCTGCAGCGGGCGCTGGTGGAGATGGGGGCATCGGAACGGGGGCGGGCCGTCCTCCGCCAGATCCACTTCCCCGGCTACCGTCCGGCGAGCGCGGCCGACTACGAACCGGTCCGGCCCTTTCTCGTCGAGGCGGGTCTGGTTTCCGAGCGGCGCTGACCCGGCTGGCGGCAGGCCCTCTCCGCGCCATGACTCTCCGTCTCGCCACCCGCCTGATCTTCGGCGTCATCGCCATCGAGGTGGTGATGCTCTCCCTGTTGGTCTGGAACAGTGTCCGGCTCATCTCCAACAGCAACGGGGAGTTGCTGCAGGACCAGGTCCACGAGGAGAACAGCCTGCTGGCGGCCGCCCTGGCACCGGGCCTGGCGGCCCGCGATCCGGCCCAGGTGCTGGACGTGCTCTCCCTCCTGCAGGGGCGTGACAGCCTCGTCTACGTGCAGGTGCTGGACGCCCGGGGAAGGGAGGTGGCGATGATCGGCGAGGTTCCGGCCCCGCGCGGCGGGCGGCGGGGGATGCCGCCCCCCGACTACGGCTACCGCCAGGCCCTGGCGGACGGCTGTTTCGATACGGTGCAGGAGGTGGTCCTGGCGGGCCAGGGGGTAGGGAGCGTCCGGGTGGGCTACTCGGTGGAGAAGATGCGGGCGGCGGCCACCGAGGTGCGCTTCCAGAGTTCGCTCATCGCCGGCGCCGAGATCCTCTTCTCGGTACTCCTCTCCATTCTCCTGGGGCTCTTCCTCACCCGCAACCTGCGCCGCCTCGAGGAGGGGGCGCAACTCCTCATGGCGGGCCGGTTCGACCACCGCATCGACATCGAGGGCAACGACGAGATCGGTCGCGTGGCCGCCTCCTGGAACCGCCTGGCGGAACACCTCCAGGTGACACGCGAGGCGCTGCACCAGGAGCAGCAGGCGCTGCAGCGGGAGACGCGCCACCTCCACACCCTGCTCGACGGCATCGATGCGGTGGTGATGGAGATGGCCCCCGAGCAGGAGCGTTTCACCTATGTGAGCCTGGAGGCGGAGAATCTCCTCGGCCGTTCTCTCACGGAGTGGGGTGAGCCGGGTTTCCTGCGTCGTGTCATCCATCCCGAGGACGAGGGGCAGGTGATGGAGCGGCTCCTGGCGGCGGGCGAGTCGGACGACTCCTTCACCCTCGATTTCCGCCTGATCCACGCCAACGGCCACCCCCTCTGGGTGCGCACCATCTGTTCCGCCGAGCGCCTGGAAGGGGGTGGAACGGTGCTGCGCGGCCTGATCATGGACATCACCCAGCAGAAGATCAGCGAGGAGCACATCATCTACCTGGCCGATCACGATGCCCTCACCGGCCTCTACAACCGGCGCCGTTTCCAGGAGGAGCTGGAGCACCACCTGGCCTACGGCGAACGGTTCGGTCACGACTCGGCGCTGCTCTTCATCGATCTGGACCAGTTCAAGTACATCAACGACACCCTCGGCCACCCGGCCGGGGACGAGTATCTGGTCACCGTGGCATCCACCCTCCAGACCCGCCTGCGCGACGTGGACGTGCTGGGGCGGCTGGGTGGCGACGAGTTCGGCGTCATCCTGCCCCGCACCACCGAGGAGGAGGCGGAGCGGGTGGCCGAGGAGCTGCTGGAGACCCTGCGTCGCCAGCCGATGATCGGTGGCGGACGGACCCTGCACGTCAGCGCCAGCATCGGCATCGTCCTCTTCCCCGCCCACGGCAGCAGCGCCGGGGAGCTGCTCGCCTTCGCCGACGCCGCCATGTACGAGGCGAAGGAGGCGGGACGCAATCGCTGGGCGGTCTTCCGCGAGGAGGGGGGCAGTCTCTCCTCCATGCGCCAGCGGGTGCACTGGGAGGGGCGGATCCGCCACGCCCTGGAGAGGGATCAGTTCGAACTCCACTACCAGCCGGTGCGGCGGCTGGCGGACGGCTCGGTGCTCCACTACGAGGCGCTGCTGCGGATGCGGGATCCCGTTCGCAACAAGACGATCTCTCCCGGGGCCTTCATGGATACGGCGGAGCGCTTCGGCCTGATCCGCGACATCGACCTCTGGGTGGTGGAGGAGGCGATCGCCGGCATCGGCGCCATGGCCCGCGCCGGCCAGCCCCTGGCGGTGGCGGTCAATCTCTCCGGCCGCAATTTCGGCGACGACCGGTTTCTGGAACATATCCGCGGCTGCCTCTCCCGCTACGGCGCCGACCCCGGGCAACTGATCATCGAGGTGACGGAGACCGCGGCGGTGGCCAACCTGGCCCAGGCCCAGCGCTTCCTGCGCGCGCTGCGCGCCCTGGGCTGCCGCTTCGCCCTGGACGACTTCGGGGTCGGTTTCGCCTCCATGCACTACCTCAAGCACCTGCCGGTGGACTACGTGAAGATCGACGGCGGTTTCGTGCGCGCCCTGGACAGCGACTCGGTGGACCGGGTCTTCGTGCGCGCCATCAACGAAATGGCCCGCGGCCTCTCCATCGAGGCGATCGCCGAGTTCGTGGAGAGCGAGGTGGTGTGCGGGATCCTCCAGGAGATCGGCGTGCCCCTCGGCCAGGGGTATCACCTGGGTCGGCCCCAGGCGGGGCTCGCCTCCCACGAGCTGCCCCCCTGCGGCCTGACGGGAGGGTGACCGGCCGCAGGCGCGGGCCGCTGCCGGAAGCCGGAAATGCGATTTCCGGCTTCCTTGCGTTTTCAATGAGTTGGCGTCATCGAAAACGGCGGTGCATCCATGCACCGCGGCACAGGCCGCCGGGTTTTGTTGCCTTCCGCGGGGCGGAGCGACCTTCAGCTTGAAGTCCGACAGGCTTCTCAGTCGGTGATCAGCCCCCGCGCCCGCCAGTTGCGGCGCAGCGCCGAGAGCTGTTCCAGCCGCAGTCGGCGAATCCCCCCGGCAAACTCCGCCCCCTTCAGCCCCGCCTCCTTCAGCGGGGTGAGATCCACCCCCCTGCACGCCTCGAGGGCCTCGCGCAGGTAGTCCGCCTGGGGATAGGGGGCGTCCTCGCAGCCGGCCCGCCCGCGGGCGTCGGCGATGCAGGCGAGCAGGAACTGCTCGAAGCGGTCGGGGCGCCGGAAGGCGTCGCTGCCCTCCAGCAGTTTCAGCACCGTGGCGGGTTTCAGCTTCAGGGCGCGGTGGGCATGGCTGTGCCAGCGGGCGGTGAGCATCCCCAGTTCGCGGTAGGCGTTGGGGATCTTCAGGCGCCGGCACATCGCCTCCACCCGCTTCGCCCCGCGTCGCTCGTGGTCGTGGTGGGAGGGGAGCATCTCCGGCGGGGTCTCCCCCTTGCCCAGATCGTGGACCAGGGCGGCGAAGCGCACCCGACGGTCGGGGGTCAGCTCCGCCGCCTGGTGGAGCACCATCAGGCAGTGGACGCCGGTGTCCACCTCGCCGTGATGGCGCACCGGCTGGGGGACGCCGAACAGCCGATCGATCTCGGGGAAGATGCGGGCCAGGGCGCCACAGGCGCGCAGCACCTCGAAAAAGCGCTCCGGGGCGGGTTCGCCGAGCGCCTTTTCGGTCTCCGCCCAGACCCTCTCCGGCACCAGGTGATCCACCTCGCCGCTCTCCACCATCTGCTTCATGAGACGGTGGGTGGAGTGGGCGACCCGGAACCCCCAGGGGGCGAAGCGGGCGGCGAAGCGCGCCACCCGCAGGATGCGCACCGGGTCCTCGACGAAGGCGGGCGAGACGTGACGCAGCCGCCCCTGGCGCAGGTCCTCGCGCCCACCCCAGGGGTCGATGATCTCGCCACTCTCCGGATCCATGGCCATGGCGTTGATGGTGAGGTCGCGCCGACGCAGATCCTCCTCCAGGGTGACGTCGGGGGCGGCGTGGACCTCGAAGCCGTGATAGCCGTGGCCCTTCTTGCGCTCGGTGCGGGCCAGCGCGTACTCCTCGCCCGTCTCGGGGTGGAGGAAGACCGGGAACTCCCGGCCCACCTGGCGGAAGCCGAGCGCCTTCATCTCCTCGGCGGTGGCGCCCACCACCACCCAGTCCCGCTCCTCCGGCTCCAGCTCCAGCAGGCGGTCACGCACCGCGCCGCCGACCAGATAGGTCTTCACGGGGTCTCGAACCGGTAGTCGCGGGGAATCGCCACCACGCCCCCCTCCGAGACCGGGAACCGCTGCCGGTCCTCTTCCGGGTCGAGGCCGATCCGCGTATCGGGGGGGACGACCACGCCCTTCTCCACGATGCAGTTGACCAGGTGGGAACGGGCGCCGACCCGGACCCCCTCCATGAGGATGGCGTTCTCCACCAGCGCCTCGTCGTCCACCCGCACCCGCGGGAAGAGGATGGAGTGGTGGACGTGGCCGCCCGCGATCACCGAGCCGCCGGCGACGATGGAGTTGATGAAGACCCCCTCGTTGCCGGACTCGGGTCCCGGCACGGTGCGCGCCGGCGGGGTCTGCGGCTGGTAGGTGCGGATCGGCCAGTCGTCCTGGTAGAGGTCGAGGGGCGGGTCGGTGCGCAGCAGGTCCATGTTGGCCTGGAAGTAGGCGTCGATGGTGCCCACGTCGCGCCAGTAGCGATCGGGCGTGACGCGTCCGGCGCTGCCGCCGAAGCGGTAGGCGTGCACCCGATGGCTGCGGATCAGCGCCGGCAGGAGGTCCTTGCCGAAGTCGTGGCTGGACGCCGGGTCCCCGTGGTCGGCACGCAGCGCCTCCTCCAGGAGGGAGCGCGAGAAGAGGTAGATGCCCATGGAGACCAGGGCGTGCCGTGGGGCGTCGGGGAGGGGAAGGGGCTGCTCCGGCTTCTCGTGGAAACCGGTGATCCGCTCCTGCCCGTCCACCTGGACCACGCCGAAGGCGCGTGCCTCCTCCAGCGTCACCTCCATGCAGGCGATGGTGACGTCGGCGCCGCTCGCCTGATGGCGGGCGATCATCGCCGCGTAGTCCATGCGGTAGATGTGGTCGCCGGAGAGGATCAGCACCTGGCGGCAGCCGCTGCGCTCCACCAGGAAGAAGTTCTGGTGGATGGCGTCGGCGGTGCCCGCGTACCAGCCGGTGCTGGCGCGCATCTGGGCCGGCACGGGGGTGACGTACTCGCCCAGCTCCGGGTTGAACACCGACCAGCCGTCGCGCAGGTGTTTCTGCAGGGAGTGGGACTTGTACTGGGTCAGCACCAGGATCCGCCGCAGCCCCGAGTAGAGGCAGTTGGTGAGGGCGAAGTCGATGATCCGGTACTTGCCGCCGAAGGGGACGGCCGGTTTGGCCCGATGGAGGGTGAGGGGGTGGAGCCGGCGCCCCTCGCCGCCTGCAAGAATGATGGTCAGGGTATCGTCGATGGTCATGTCGCGGCCCGCATGCCCCGGGAAGAGGGGCGATTCGACCCGCAATGGTACCCCTCCCGGCCCTCTCTTCCCAGTCCGGTCTCTCCCCGGCGTGACCGGGTTGGCGTTCGGTGACGGGCGGTTCGTCCAGGTCGGGGGCGGCTTGCCACCGCCCTCGCGGGGACCGCTTCCCGCCGCCGGCAGGGGATCAGCCCTGGCGGGTCAGCTCCGCCGGCCGGCGGGCGTAGCGGCGGTAGAGATCGAGCTTCTGGTGGCCCACGTGGTGGCCCAGCCACTCGGGCATCACCGCCTCCACCGGCGTGGGCGTGATGCCCAGCGACTCCAGGGCGTTGCGGGTGCAGACGCTGTCCTGCCAGAGGGAGGCGAGGTTGTCGCGGGTCAGGGGTCTGCCCGGCACCTTCTCCAGGAACCAGGCCTGGATGGTGGAGAGCGCCGGTCCCAGGCTCACCACCGGCTTGCGGATCCCCGCCCAGCGGGCGGTGAGGCGCACCAGCTTGCGCAGGGTGTAGACGTGGGGACCGCACAGGGGCAGCGACTTGCCCCAGGTGGCGGGATCGTCGAGGGAGCGGGCCATCGCCTCCACCACGTCCCCCACGTAGATCGGTGCCATGCGCGCCCGGCCCGCGGCCAGGGGCAGGAAGAGGGGGCTCAGGCGCAGGATCAGGGCGAAGCGGTTGAAGAGGCTGTCGTCGGGGCCGAAGATCACCGAGGGCTCGAAGCAGGTGGTGTGCAGGGCCTCGTCGTCGGCCTCCAGTACCAGCCGCTTCCCCTCCCCCTTGCTCTGCAGGTACTGGCTGGCACCGTGACGGGCATCGGCATTGAGGGCGGCCATGTGCAGCAGGCGGGGCACCCCCTCGTCGCGGCACGCCCGGATCACCTTCTGCACCAGCTCCACGTGCACCTTCCAGAAGGTGTTGTCCCGCCCCTCGTTGAGGATGCCCACCAGGTTGATCACCACGTCGCAGCCGCGCACCACCCGGTGGAGCTGGCCCGGCTCGTGGATGTTCGCCTCCACCAGGGTCACCTCGGGGACCACCTTGAGGTCACGGTGGCGGTGGGGGTGGCGGG
>JALTLT010000205.1 GCA_027001815.1 Gammaproteobacteria bacterium
CCGAAATCCTCCTTCCCGGCGATCGGGGGGGGAATGTTCCCACCATCTACCCAAGGACTTCCCTCCCCGGGCTCGCGCAAGAATGACCGGCACCTCCCTCTTTGAGCGGGAGGGGTTGTGATTCACCCTGCCTCTTCAGTTTGTAATGGAGACGATGCCCAAAAGCAACAAAAAAAGGAAGAATGTGCAGATTTCACACGACGAACGGTGCCCGGGAGAGGTGGATCGGATAGCGTTCCATGAGATAGCCCAGACAATCCTGACGGATCACCCTCTCGTCGAGAGTGAGCATGGAGGGCATGAGGGAGCGGGCGGTGAGAATCTCCCCCTCTTCGAGCACGAAATAGTCGTCACGCACCTCCCGCCCCTCGTTGTCCTGGACGATGAGAGGCAGACGGTCACCATGGAGCAGCCTGCCGATGAGCGTTCCGGGACGCAGCTCGCGGAAATTGAGACGATCGAGATCCGGCTCGAAACAGAGATCGGCATCGCAGTCGCCGAAACCGAAGCGGAGACCGTCGGGCACCCGGACCGCCGCCACGGTATGGTAGAGATCGATATCGTGCTCCGGCACGGCATGGAGCGGGTGCTCCGACAGGTGCAGTGCCGCCTCGACAAATTCCATGGCGTGCGCCTCGCCGTGGGGTTGTCCCGACTGACCGCACTCCACCGTGACGGCGGGGCAGAGGCGGGCGAAGGCCATCGACTGCACGCCCCGTGGCCGCGTGAAATAGACCACCGTGCGGGAGAAGAGGCGGGCCAGATGGAAGAATCGGTCGTCCAGACGGTTGACGCAGGCGTAGTGGGGATTGAGACCGGTATTGTTGTGGATGTCGATGCTGGCAAAGACGCGGCGCGCCGCCATCTCCTCCACCACCGCCGCCGTCATGCGGCCCTCCGGCCCTTCCGGGGCCTTCCCCCCCGGCCAGACGCGGTTGTAGTCGGGCTGCCCCTCGAGCCGCCGCAGACGCCGGCGGGCGGCGCTGACGTTTCCGATGAAGATGGAGAGTGCCCGGGGCAGGTCGCGGCCGCCGTCGTAACGACGCAGCAGATGGCGCAACGCATCGTAACCGGTCCACTCGTTGCCGTGCAGCAGCACCGACACGAAGAGCGGCCGTTCCCGCCGGCCGGGGAGATGGATCAGTGCCGGGCCACCCAGCAGATCGGCCAGTCCGTCCGCCTCCGTCTCCAGCAGGCCCTCCGGCAGGTGATCGAATCTTCGATACAACAGGTTTTCCTCTCCGCGCATGCCATCCACCCGATCGACCAGGAGGCGGGACAGGGATCACACGTCCCAGCCGTGCACCGGCTCACCCCGCCACTGCCGCTCCGCATAGGCGGCCGTCAACGCCACCATCTCCCGGCCATGCTTCGCCACCCAGCGCCGCTGCCAGGCGGCGCCATCCTGGCCGGTGCGGACACGGGCCTCCACCACGCCCATGAAGCGACGGATCTCCTCCGGCGCAACCTCCAGCAGACGCAGGCCGGCCCGCGCCATGGCCAGCACCTCCCGCTCGAGCAGCGCCGCGACCGTTCCCCGTTGACCATCCAGCCAGCGGATCTGGGCCTGCAGGCCATGGCGGGCGGCCAGATAGAAATTGTCCCGCACCTGGGAGAAGGGAAGCTGTGCCTCGGGCGGATCCCGCATGTCTGCCAGCCACGCCACCAGACCATAGTAGAAGGCCGCGTTGGCAAACATGTCCTCCACCGTGGGACCACCCGGCATCACCCTGTGTTCGATACGCAGGTGGGGCCGGCCATCGCCGTCGAACCCCACCAGAGGCCGGTTCCAGCGCCAGATGGTTCCATTGTGCAGGCGCAGGTGGCTGAACTGGAGCGGATCGTCGTCGCTCACCATGGGCAGGAGGACCGGGAAGTGCTCCTCGTTCTCCCGAAAGCACTCCACCAGCGAATCCCGAAGGTAGCCGCTGCCAAAGGTGACCCGGCGCAGGGGGCCACCCCTCGCCCCCGCATAGCCTCCCACGTCCACCGACTGTTCGAACAGGGGTATGCGGGTCTCATCCCACAGGTCGAAGCCGAACAGCCACGGTGAGTTGGCTCCCAGGGCGACGGTGTACGCCGAGGCCAGGAGGGAGGCGTTGTAGAAGCGTACCGCCCGCGAGGCCGGCACCTGCAGATGGAGCTGGAAGGAGGTGGCCGCCGCCTCCAGCATCACGTCGTGGTGCTCGCGTCGGAGATGGTCGTGACCGACGATGTCCAGCAACAGGGGACGCCCCTCCCGCAAGCGGAACACCTGTTCGTTGAGGGCCCGGTAACGCTCCAGCCGGGACATCGCCTCCAGGTCGAGCATCTCCGGCTCGAGGCTCGGCAGGATGCCGATGCAGACCAGCTCCGCCGCCATCGATTCCGCTACCCGCCGTGAGGCGGCCAGGGTCTCGTCCAGCTCGGCGGACATGGCGGAGAAGAGGTCCTCCCGGAGGGGGAGATGGGCGCCGTTGAGTTCCAGGTTGTAGCGGGAGAGCTCATGGGTCACCAGGGGGTTCTGCATCTTCTCCAGGAAGCGTTCGTTGATGGCCGCCGGCCGCCAGTGACGGTCCACCAGCCAGACCTCCAGTTCGAAGCCTGCCGTCGGCCACCCTTCGGCCATCCCTCCCTCGGCGGCGAGCCTGGCCAGAAGTTCGGTCTCGTCGCGCAGCCTTCTGCGGAACGCCTCGAAATCGTCGTCCGTGAAGTCGTGCGTCCTGATCTCCTGTCCCATGGCTCTCCTCCCCTGCGAGGCCGCCGTACGATACCCGCCAGCGTCCCCGCCAACAGCCTGTCGGACCTCCATATGCCGGCGGGTCCCCACGATTTCCCCAGGGGTCCCGGGCGGCGGGAAGGCCCCGCCGTCCCCGGCGGGGTGTTCGGAGGGCCTCCTGCCTCAGCAGGCGGCACGGCCTCCGGACCGAAGTCGGACAGGTTCCTAACGCCCACCCCGCAACCGTTCGTCCAGCTCCGCCAGCCGCCGGGGTGTACCCACGTCCACCCAGCCACCCCGGTACAACTCACCACTCACCCGCCCCCCGGCCATCGCCTCGCGCAGCAGGGGCGCGAGGGGGAAACGACCGTCCCGGCAGCCCGCGAAGAGCTCCGGCGAATAGAGGCCGATACCGGCAAAGGTGTATCGCTCCCCCTCGCCCTCGGCGGCGACCGAACCGTCGCCCCGCAGCAGGAAGTCCCCCGCCGCATGGTGGGAGGGGTTGGGCACCAGCACCAGATGGGCTCCCCCTGCCGGGGGATCCCGCCGCAGGCGACGGAAATCGAATTCGGTCCAGATGTCGCCGTTGACCACCACGAACGGGGCGGAACCGAGCAGCGGGAGGGCGCGGAAGATCCCCCCTCCCGTCTCCAGCGCCTCCTCCCCCTCGTCGGAGTAGAGGATGGAGACGCCCAGTCGAGCGCCGTCGCCCAGCGCCTCGCGGATACGGTGACCGAGATGGGCGGTGTTGACCACCAGCTCGCGGATGCCGGCAGCCGCCAGCGCCCGGATGTGGTACTCGATCAGCGGACGACCCGCCACCTCCAGCAGCGGCTTCGGCAGATGATCGGTGAGCGGCCGCATGCGCTCCCCCCGCCCCGCCGCCAGAATCATCCCCTTCATGGCACGTTACCCCGCCTCCGGCAGAGAGGCAAGAGAGCCCTTCAAGAGGCCAGGCTCCTCTCCTCCAGCTCGTCGAGGAGCCCGGCGAGAGGGGCGAGTTCCGGATACTCGGCGGCGATCTCGCCCACGTAACCGAGGGTACGGGGGATGTGATCGAGATAGGCCGACTTGCGATCGCGCAGATGGAGGCGGGCGAAGATGCCGGTCGCCTTGAGATGACGCTGAACGCCCATCAGGTCGAACCAGCGCAGGAACCGTTCTTCGTCCCCGTCACGCAGGATTCCCGACTGGACCGCCAGGTCGTGGTAACCCAGCGCCCACTCCCGCACCTGCTCCCGGGGCCAGCGGATGTAGCAGTCGCGCAGCAGGGAGACCAGATCGTAGGTGACCGGCCCCATCACCGCATCCTGAAAGTCGAGCACTCCCGGATTGTGCCGGTCACAGACCATCAGGTTGCGTGAATGGTAGTCGCGATGGACCAGCACAACCGGCTGCTCCAGGGCGTTGTCCACCAGCAGCCCGAAGAGTTCGTCAAGCAGCCGCTCCCGATCCTCCCCCAACACCAGACCTGTCTGACGACGCAGATACCACTCGCGGAACAGTTCCAGCTCCTCGCTGAGCAGACGGCTGTCGTAGGGAGGGGGCTGATACGCCTGGGGGCCGCACACCTGGAGGGTCGCCAGCGCCCCGAGGGCGTCGCCGTAGAGCCGCTCCACGGTATCGTCGCTCAGCGCATCCAGATACAATTGGTCACCCAGATCGGTCAGCAGCAGAAACCCCTGTTCCAGATCCTCTGCGACGATCTCCGGAACATGGATGCCGATGGCGGCCAGATCGCGCGCCACTGCCACGAAGGGACGGCAGTCCTCCCGCTCCGGCGGCGCATCCATGACGATGTGGGTACCGCCGGCATGGCGGACGCGGAAATAGCGACGGAAGCTCGCATCGCTGGATGCGGGTTCGAGGGTCGGCCCGACGAGGCCGGCAGACGACTTCAGCCAGCGTTCCAGGACTTCGATACGTTGAGACAAGGGGACACTCCACCACAGGTTGGGCATGAAGGGCTCGCTCCATTGTACTCGCACGATGTCGCCATTGCCCAGAGATGGGCCGACCGCCGCCCCCCGGCCGGCCCATCTCTGGGCAATGGCGACAT
>JALTLT010000206.1 GCA_027001815.1 Gammaproteobacteria bacterium
GGGGCGGCCGTGGAGAAGGGGGGCGCCCTGCCCGATGAGTGGCGGTGGCACCTGCGCGCCGACCACCTGGGATTCGGCGACGAGTCGGTCACTTCCCTCTACGCCACCCTCGATCGCCCTCTGGACAGCCACACGGAGCTGCGCGCGGAGGGGGTGGTGCAGCGCAGGGAGAGCGTCACCAGCGGCACCGATCCGCTGCTGGGGATCGCCCTCCACCTGCGGCGGAGGCTGCGAGCCGGTCTCACCGTCGCCCTCTCCGCGGAGCTGATCGGGGGCGCCGAGGGGGGAGACGAGTACCGTCTGCTGCTGACCATCCGGCGCCCACTCTCCGCCGGCGGCGCGAGGACCGAGCCGTGAGAGCCACCCTGCTTCTCTCTCTCCTGGGGCTGCTGCTGATCGCCACCTCCGCGATTCATGGCGAGGAGGAGGCGCGCCCCTGGTGGGAGGTGCGCAAGGAGCGCCGCAATCTCCGTCCCTTCCCCCACCGGGCGCACCGGGAGGCGCTGGCGAAGCGGGACGACGCCTGTCTCGCCTGCCACCCCTTCACCCCCGTGGAGGGGGGGGAGCCGGACGCACTGCACCGGCTCACCACCATCGCCAACGAGCCCCTGGAGGCGATCTGCCACCAATGCCACCTGGAGGAGCGCTCCGCACCCGCCACCTGCACCCTCTGCCACACGGCACCGGAGAGGATCCGGCCCGACGACCACGGTGCGGACTACACCCGCTTCCACGCGGAGGCGGGGCTCGAGCCGACGCCATGTCTCCGCTGCCACCTGGAGTTGCGCTTCTGCACCGACTGCCACCTGCGCCGCAACCCCGGGCAGCGACTGATGCACCCACTCGGCTGGCGCCAGCGCCACGGCCTGGAGGCCCGCCTCGACCCCCTGGAGTGCGCCACCTGCCACACCACCGGCTACTGCCGCGACTGTCACCGGAGGCCCTGACCATGAGACGCCCGGAACGGTCCCTTCTCCTGCCGATTCTGCTCCTCTGCCTGCTCGCCACCGGCTGCGGAGGGAGCGACGACGGCGGGCCGGCCGATCCGCTGGCCGCCCCGGCCGGCCGTCTGATCCTCACTCCCGACCACGGCGACCAGGGGATCGCCTGGGGCCGCAGCGACTGCGACACCTGTCACGCCCTCACCGCCCTCCATGCGGAGGCCGGCAATACCCTGCGCGAACTGGTGCGGGAGAAGGGAATGGCGAGTTGCGCCGGCTGCCACGGCCCCAACGGCACCGACGCACCGCGACGCTGCCTCCTCTGCCACAACCCGGCGGACCTCCCCGACCGGCCCCGCGGCGGCGGGCCTCACGCTCACCGTTTCGCCGCCGGAGAGACGGGGGAGCTGGAGGATGGCCACTGTGTGGTCTGCCACCAGTCGTCCGACATGGACGGCCGCTACGAGATCGACGTGGATCTCACCCGGTTCCCCGACGCCGCCGGCACCTGGGCCCCCTACGCGGTGGGAGCGGAGTTCTGCCTCCGCTGTCACAACCGGGACCATCAGCAACCCGGCTTCGAGATCACCGGCCGCGCCTGGGACGACCCCCTGATCGCCCTGGAGGAGGACTACCACCTGCTCGACTACCACGGCTGGCGCGACGGCAGCACCGAGGGCACCTTCACCGGCCTGCGCCCCGGCTACCGCTACGCCGAACTGGTCGAGTGCGCCGACTGCCACGCCATGCACGGTACCGCCAACCCCAAGCTGATCATCGACGATTCGAGGAAGGGGGCGTGGCGGCTGGAGCCGGAGTTCCGCGCCCTCGGCTGGCCGGTGACCGTCGGCGAGGGGGGCGACTACGACCAGCTCTGCGTCCTCTGCCACGCCATGGAGAGGGAGATGGAGGCGGGAGGCGTGGAGACCGGCAACGGCCTGGCGGGCGTCCACAGGGTGGGCGAGGATTGCCGTCCCTGCCACACCCACGGCGAAGCGACCCAGGCGGGGTTGTGATCATGGCCCCTCTGCTCGGCGTGCTCGCCCTGCTCTCCGCCGTGACCTGCGGCGCGGCCGAACCGATGCTGCCGCCCCTCCACCATCCGGTGGGCGTGGTGGTACCGCAGGAGTTCCACCTGCCCGGCGAGACCCCGCTGGGGAAGAGCGGCGAACTGGTGTGCGCGAGCTGCCACGGGCTGGAGGGGATCGAGCACATGCCATTCGACGAGGTGGAGCGATCGGCCCCCGACTTCCTGCGCGGCGGCCCGTGGCGCCCCCTCACCCGCTTCTGCCACCAGTGTCATGAACGGCCGCGGGCGGCCCGCTTCGATGTCCACCGCATGCTGGACGAGGAGGGGGTTCCCATCGAACGCCACTGCCTCTACTGCCACCGGGAAGCGCCCGACCCCGACCGCGAGGTAAAGAGAGAGGAGCTGGAGTTCGTGCTGCCCCCGGAGCGGCTCTGCTGGGGCTGCCACCTGCCCGCCCCCCATCTCAACGCCCTGGAGCACCAGGTGAAGCCCCGCGACAAGACCCTGCAGGCACTGCGCGAGAGCGAAAGGCGCGAGGGGGTACGGCTGCCGCTGGACGGCGAGGGGCGGGTGATGTGCGCCACCTGTCACAACCCCCATCCGCCCGGGCTGCTGCCCGAGGAGCGGCCGGCCGCCCGCCAGGTGGAGGCGACCGGGCCGGAGGGGCGGGTCGTCTGGGAAGAGAGCCCCTGGTCGGCGGTGTTCCGGCGCGACAAGGTGGCCCGCCTGGCGGCGGAGGGCCTCGAACTTCCCCCCTGGCGCCATCTGATCCACGAGGCGCGGCTGAGGCTGCCGGCCCGCGACGGCTCCCTCTGCCGCGCCTGCCACCGTTTCGAGGAGTAGCGAAGGCATGTCACGAGAAGATTCGCGACGCTGCGCCGAAGAGAGCTGCAAAGGCGACTGCGACGTTCCCCACTGCTCGAGGGAGGAAATGGCAGCAGCGGTCCCGACCCGCGGGATCGCCCACCTCTTCCGCGGCAGCCGGCTCCGCTACGCCTTCATCGTCGTCTCCAGCCTGATGCTGCTCTCCCCGCTGCTGCTGGTGCCCCGATGGTTCGGCAACGACGACCTCTGCGGCGGTCTCTGCATGCGCCGCTTCTTCCTGCTCTTCCCCGGCATGGAGTGGCAGGACATCCGCCACCAGATCGGCATCGCCGCGGTGGGAGCCGGCGCCCTGCTCACCATCCTGGTGGTCACCTTCTTCTTCGGCCGTCTCTGGTGCAGCTACCTCTGCCCCATGGGTGGCCTGCCCGAACTCTTCAGCCGGCTGCTCCACGACCGCTGGAAGATCGACTACCGCGCCCTGCCCCAGGTGCCGATCCGCTACGGTTACTTCCTCACCTACGTGATCCTGCTGCCAGCGGTCGGCTTCAGCGCCTGCACGCTGTGCAACTTCATCACCATCCCGCGCCTGATGGAGGCACTGGGGGGCGGCGCCCGCGGCATCGCCTGGCTGGTCTCCACCATCGGCGCGGTCAACCTCTCGCTGGTAATCCTGCTCGGCTTCGTCGCCAGGCTGGGGCGCGGCTACTGCCAGTTCCTCTGCCCCATCGGCGCCATCGACGGGGTGGTGAACCGGCTGGGTGCCCGCCTCCCCTTCGTCCGTCGCACCATGGTGGAGCGGAGCCGCTGCACCGGCTGCCGCAAGTGCGCGGAGGTGTGCATCGTCGGCGCGATCCGCATGGAGAACCGCATCGCCGTGGTGGACCAGCTCTCCTGCATGTCGTGCCGGGAGTGCGTCATCGCCTGCGAGTGGGGGGCAATCGAGTGGCTGCACCCTCCCAGGCACCGCCACCCGGTGCGGATCAAGAAGGGGATCGAGATCCACCCCCTGCCGGTCTGGACGGCGGTGGCGAAGCGGGAGGAGCGCACCTCCCCTCCTCCGCGTCCGCGGCGGAGACCCTCGGTCTTTCGCCTGCTGCTCCTGGCCGGACTGCTGCTGGCGGCCGTTCCGCCGGCGGCCGGCGCCCCCCGCGAGACCGATCCGGACGGTTGCCTGGCCTGTCACGCCATCGAGGGCCTCGCCTGGCGGGACGACCAGGGGGTGCTGCGCGACGCCTCCATCGACGCCGACTACTACGCCGCCTCCCTCCACGGCAACGTCCCCTGCAGCGACTGTCACCGCCGGATCCGCCGCTATCCCCACGAGGAGGAGAACGGCGCCGTGGACTGCGCGGCGAGCTGTCATCTGGAGGAGCCGTCGGAGGGGGAGGCCTACACCCACCGGCCGGTGGTGCGGGAGATGCGCGAATCGATCCATGCCGACGGGCGCACGGAGGGTTTCACCGGCGGCAACCGGATCGACGACGACCGCAACGACCGCCCCCCCTCCTGCCGCCGCTGCCACCGCAACACCCCCTACATCCCCGAGGAGCGGATGCCCCTCTTCCGCGAGGCGTTCCGCCACCACGACGAGGCATGTGGCGACTGCCACCAGGGCGATGCGTGGCGCAGCCGCATGAGCGGCCACATCCTGCGGCGGCTGCTGGGGGCGCGCTGGACCAAGCAGGAGGAGACCGCCATGTGCAACGGTTGTCACCGGGACCGGGAGGCGATGGCGGCGGTCGAACGGGGCGAGGGCGCCGACCACCGGCCCCGCCCCGTCACGGCCCGTTTCATCCTCGCCGGCGAGAGCTACGACGCCACCCTCCATGGCCGGCTGCTGGCCTCCGGGCGGGATGGTGGCGCCTCCTGCAACGACTGCCACGCCCCCGGCGGCTTCCGCCACGCCATCCGCCCCGCCGACGACCCCGACTCGGCGGTACACGAC
>JALTLT010000207.1 GCA_027001815.1 Gammaproteobacteria bacterium
GGCCGCATCGAGCGGCTGCAGGTGCTGATCTACCGGGAGAGCCGGGGCTGGGAGGTCTCCCGGCCCGGTTTCACCGATCAGTTCCGGGGTGCCTCCCTGCAGGGGCTGCGGCTCGACCGCCGTATCGACGGCATCTCGGGTGCCACCCTGTCGGTACGCGCGCTCGGGCGCCTGGCGCGTCTGGCCCTCCTGTTGACCCGTGAAGTGGAGATGAAGTGACCATGTCCCCGCCCCGACGCAATCGCTGGCGCACCTGGCATCGCCGGGCCGGTCTCACTGCCGCCCTGCTTATGGCCAGCGTCGCCGTCACCGGCCTTCTTCTCAATCACGAGGCGGACCTCGAGCTGGCCCGTCAGCCGGTGGAGAGCCGTCTCCTGCAGAACTGGTACGGAATCGATGCCCCGCTCCCCACCCACACCTGGCAGACGGGGGACCGGTGGCTGAGCTGGCTCGATGGACGTCTCTATCTCGACCGCCGCCCGATCACCGGAGAGTACCCCCTCCCCCCCGACGGCGCCGTCCCGCTGGCGGGGATGGGGATGGTGCTGGTGGCCTTTCCCGACGCGCTGCTGTTCCTCTCCGCGGAGGGCGAGGTGGTGGATCGGCTCGGCCGTCTCGAAGGGGTGCCGACCCCCATCGACCGACTGGGAAGGGACCACCGGGGCCGGGCCGTGCTGGAGAGCCGTGGCCTGCGTCTGGCGGCAGACGAGATGCTGGAACGGTGGCATCCGATCGCCGGCGACACCCCCGTCGTCTGGTCGCGTACCCGTCCCCTGCCACCCTCGCTCGCCGAGGCGGTGCAGTCGGACTACCGCGCCAGCCATCTCACGCTCCATCGGCTGGTACTCGACATCCACACCGGACGGATCCTCGGTGGCGGCGGGGTACTGCTGATGGATCTGGGAGCCCTCCTGCTGCTGCTGCTCGCCGCCAGCGGCGTGTGGGGATGGAGCCGCACCCGTCGCCGGAGGATGGCGAGCCGCACGACGACCGTCCCGCTGCCCGAGGAGGGGTAGAGAGCGGGGAGGAGGGAAGGGCCATTGCCGCCGGCGGGCCGCTAACAGGATGTTGAAAAAGGCCATCCGGGCCTTTTTCAACGCCGGAAGCCGAAAATGCGATTTCCGGCTTCCTCACGTTTTCAATGAGGCCAGCAGCCTGTCGGACTTCAAGCTGAAGGTCACTCCGCCCCGATAGGCGGGAAGGCCCTCCCGGGGGCGTTGGCGGCAGGGATGCCGCCGACGAGCCCCCAAGGATGGGTTCACGGCGTCCCCCGGGAGGGCCTTCCCGCCTATCGGGGCCCCGCGGAAAGCACCAGAACCTGACCGTCTGTCAAAGTCCGACAGGCTGCTGGCCTCTTTGAAAACGGCGGTGCATCCCTGCACCGCGGCACAGGCTGCCGAAAAACGATGTTTTTCAACAGCCTGCTAACGCCCCCCCTCCCCGGTCGGCCTCGAGCGACGGCGCGGAAAGAGCAGCGGCTCCAGCTCCGCCAGCGCCTGCCGATAGACACCGCGCTTGAAGGAGACCACCTCTCTCACGGGCGTCCAGTAGTCGATCCAGCACCAGTGATCGAACTCGGGGTGGCCCGACTTGTCGAGCCTCACGAGAGTCTCGTCCGCCACCAGCCTCAGCAGGAACCAGCGCTGTTTCTGGCCGATGCAGAGGGGACGGGAGCGACGCCTCACCAGGTGGCGCGGGAGACGATAACGGAGCCAGCGGCGGGTGCAACCGAGCAGCTCCACGTGCTCGGGGAGGAGGCCGGTCTCCTCTTCCAGTTCGCGATAGAGGGCCTCTTCGGGGCTCTCCTCCGTCTGGATGCCCCCTTGGGGAAACTGCCACGCATCCTGTCCGATGCGACGCGCCCAGAAGAGCTTCCCCTCCGCGTTGCAGAGGATGATTCCGACATTTGCCCGGAACCCTTCGGAATCGATGATCTGCCCGCCCACGCGCCTTTACCCCCGTAACAGGCTGTTGAAAAACATCGTTTTTCGGCAGCCTGTGCCGCGGTGCAGGGATGCACCGCCGTTTTCAATGACCTGGCAACCTGTCGGACTTCAAGCCGATGGTCACTCCGCCCCGATAGGCGGGAAGGCCCTCCCGGGGGCGTTGGCGGCAGGGATGCCGCCGACGAGCCCCCAGGGATGGGTTCACGGCGTCCCCCGGGAGGGCCTTCCCGCCTCTCGGGGCCCCGCGGAACGCACCGGAACCTGACCGCCTGTCAAAGTCCGACAGGCTGCCAGTTTCATTGAAAACTCAAGGAAGCCGGAAATCGCATTTTCGACATCCTGATAATTTGTCATTATTTTTTCACAGTGGCGGACAAATCGAAAGGGGCGCGGGCGGCCGTCCCGGGAGGCGGGAAGGAGCGGTATCGGGGTCAAAGTCCTCCTGGGGACGCCGCTCCTCCGGCGTCGCCCGCCGCCATCGGCGCGAAGAGGGGACACGTAAGGAGGGGGAGGCCGGTACGGCGAAGGGACCATCACTCCTCCAGCAGCTTCTTCCTCCGCCGCTCGAACTCCTCCTCGCTGATTTCTCCTCGCGCATAGCGCTGCCTGAGGATCTCGAGGGCGCTCTCCGGCGGCGAGGCACCTCCCCCGCGACCTCCCGCCACGAAGCGTACCAGCCAGACCACCACCACCGTCAGCAGAATCCAGAAGATCCACATGCCGATCCCCCAGGGAAACCATCCTTCGTGTCCGTTCATGCTCACCATCCTCCCCGCGTTCCAACAGGATGTCGAAAAAGCCCGTCCATGGGCGTCTTCGACCCGGGAACGGAGAACGCGGTCTCCCGTTCCCTCACCTTTTCGAAGCCCTCCTGCTACAGATCGACCCGCCGCAGCCGCAGGGCGTTGGCGATCACCGACACGGAGCTGAAGCTCATCGCCGCCGCGGCGATGATGGGCGACAGCAACAGGCCGAAGAAGGGATAGAGCACTCCCGCGGCGACCGGGACACCGAGGGAGTTGTAGACGAAGGCGAAGAAGAGATTCTGACGGATGTTGCGCATGGTGGCGCGACTCAGCCTCACCGCACGGACGATTCCGCGCAGATCCCCTTTCACCAGGGTGACACCGGCGCTCTCCATCGCCACGTCGGTCCCGGTACCCATGGCGATCCCCACGTCGGCCCGGGCCAGCGCCGGCGCATCGTTGATGCCGTCGCCGGCCATGGCCACCCGGTGGCCCGCCGCCTGCAGCTCCCGCACCACCTCCGCCTTTCGCTCCGGCAGCACCTCCGCCTCCACGCGATCGATCCCGAGGCGCCGCGCCACCGCCTCGGCAGTGGTACGGCTGTCCCCGGTGAGCATCACCACGGTGATTCCTTCCGCGTGCAGGTCGCGGATCGCCTCGGGGGTCGAGGCCTTGATCGGGTCGGCGACGCCGATCAGACCGGCCGGCCGCCCGTCGAGTGCCACCATCATCACCGTCTGCCCCTCCCTTCTCAGCGCATCGGCCCTCTGCGGCAGATCCGCCGCGTCGACGGTGAGATGCCGAAAGAGGCGCAGGTTGCCCAGGGCCACGCTATGGCCATCCACCCGTCCCGTGACTCCCTGCCCCGTCAGGGAACCGAAATCGGTCACCGGCGCCAGTTCGACGCCCTCGTCGACGGCACCGCGGACGATCGCCTCGGCGAGGGGATGTTCGCTGGCCCGCTCGAGACTGGCCGCCAGCCGCAACAGTTCCGTCCGGTCCACGCCGTCCAGAGGCTCCACCGAGGTCAGTTCCGGGCGGCCCTCGGTGAGGGTGCCGGTCTTGTCCACCACCAGGGTATCCACCTTCTCCAGCACTTCCAGCGCCTCCGCGTTCCTGATCAACACCCCCATGGAGGCCCCCTTGCCGGTGCCGACCATGATCGACATGGGGGTCGCGAGACCGAGGGCGCAGGGACAGGCGATGATCAGCACGGCAACGGCATTGACCAGGGCGTGGGCGAGTCGCGGCTCGGGGCCCCACAGGCTCCAGACGGCGAAGGCGGCCACCGCCACCAGCACCACCGCCGGTACGAACCAGGCGGAGACCATATCGGCCAGCTTCTGGATCGGCGCGCGCGACCGCTGCGCCTCGCTCACCATGCGCACGATCTGCGCCAGAAGGGTGTCGGCGCCCACCTTCTCCGCGCGCATGATCATCGAGCCGGTGGTGTTGACGGTGGCTCCGATCAGACGATCACCCGTCCCCTTGGCGACCGGCAGCGGCTCGCCGGTGATCATCGATTCGTCCACGTTGCTCTCTCCCTCCACCACCACGCCGTCGACCGGGATCTTCTCGCCGGGACGGACCCGCAGCCGGTCGCCCGGCTGCACCGTTTCGAGGGGCACATCCTCCTCCGTACCATCCTCGGAGATCCTGCGTGCCGTGTTGGGCGCCAGCCCCAGCAGCGCACGGATCGCCGAATTGGTGCTCGACCGCGCCCGCAGTTCGAGCACCTGCCCCAGCAGCACCAGCGCGGTGATCACCGCCGCCGCCTCGAAGTAGACCGGCACCGTGCCATCCTCGTGGCGCATGGCGGGCGGGAACCAGTGAGGGAAGAGGAGCGCCACCACGCTGTAGAGCCAGGCCACCCCGACGCCGAGGCCGATCAGGGTGAACATGTTGAGGTTCCGGGTACGGATCGACTGCCAGAAACGGACGAAGAAGGGCCAGCCGCACCACAGCACCACCGGCGTCGCCAGCACGAACTCAACCCATTGGACCACCTCCATGGTGACACGGTCCGGCAGCAGCCGCGGTACCAGGTCTGCGATCATGGCCAGCAGGAAGAGCGGCACCGCCAGCACCGTACCCACCTGGAAACGGCGGGTCATGTCGACCAGTTCCGAATTCTCCTCTTCCCCTGCCACGGTTCGCGGCTCCAGCGCCATGCCACACTTGGGGCAGGTGCCGGGGTGATCCTGCACCACCTCCGGATGCATGGGGCAGGTGTATTCGGTACGCACTGCGGGCGCCTCGATCAGAGGCTCCAGCGCCATGCCGCATCTGGGGCAGGTCCCGGGCCCCACCTGACGCACCTCCGGGTGCATGGGGCAGGTGTAGAGGGTGCCGCCGGGCGCCTCGCCGGCGGGTCGGGTGGGGGGCGGCGAAGAGCCCGACGGGGTGTGGTGGTGACAGCCGCCGCCTTCGCCGTGATCATGGCCCGCACCATGGGCAGGGTGCCCGGCCCGGGCCTCACCGCTCTCCTCCTCCCGGAGGGTGACCCAGGCGCCGGGGTTCACCCGAAACTTCTCCTGGCAGTGGCTGGAGCAGAAGTACCAGAGACGGCCTTCGTGCTCCTCCTCTCCGACCGCATCGGCCGGATCGATCTTCATTCCGCATACGGGGTCGATCACCATTTTCTTCTCTCCTTCGCGCCCCCGGCAGATTCGGGGAGGCCGCACTTCGACGAACGGGAACTGGGGGGATCGCCTCACTCCCCACAGGGAGGGGCGACCGGGAGAGGCGCCCGGCCTCCCCCGGAAGGAGGGAAGAACTCAGATTCTCAGGCGCTGGGTGCGCAGGTAGAGAGAGGCGCCCCTGCCTGGCGGCGCACCCTGCCGGGGAGGGGTATCGAGACGGGTGACCGAGACGGGGAGTGCTGGCTCGGGGGCAAGAGGAATCGGGGACGCGTCCAGCTCACCGCTCGCGCGGGTGACCGGCAGGGCGTGGAGTTGACCCGGCTGGAAGCCGTCGTGGTCGCAGAAGCGGTCGGCGTGGGGGTCGCTGGCGGGAGAGCCCGCCTCGCCGGCATGGTGGCCCGCGTGGGCATGGAGGATCGCCGCGGGGTCGTGGCCGGCGGCGATCAGGTCGTGGCAGCAGAGCCGGAACAGGGGAGCGAGGGCCAGCAGCAGCCAGAAGGCCACCAGCAGCCCGCTTCCCCATCGCATGTTTCTACCGACTCCAGCCATCGTGGCCTCCGGACCTTGGCAAGGCTGCCGAAAAACGGCGTTTTTCGGCAGCCTGCTGTTTCCATTTGTCACTCATCGCGGGACAAAGTTCAATCCCCCGCCTTCACGCGGGTGACACGCCTGCCGGGGAGAATGGGGATGGCGGGCCGGAAGGGGGTGCCAGGAGAGACCGCCATGGCACCGGCCCCGGCCGCAGGCGAGCTGGAACGCAGCCCGCCTCGCCACGAGCCGCACGCCCCCGCCGAGCCGGGCAAGGGCGCCTCCTGGCAGCCTGTCGGACTTCAAGCTGAAGGTCACTCCGCCCCGAGAGGCGGGAAGCACCAAAACCTGACCACCTGTCAAAGTCCGACAGGCTGCTGGCATCGTTGAAAACGCGAGGAAGCCGGAAATCGCATTTTCGGCTTCCGGCGTCGAAAAAGGCCAGGACGGCCTTTTTCAACATCCTGCCAGCGTAGCGGGAGGAAGCGGGGGGCGGCACGCCGATCGGTCAACGCGCCAGCAGCGGTTGCACGTAGCGCCTGAACTCGACGTCGCCGAATCGCCCCTTGTGGTGCCGCACGATGTTCCCTGCGCGGTCGATCACCACCGTATAGGGGAGGATCCCGGAATCGTTGCCCCACCGCTCGAGCAGGCCCCGGTTGCCCGGGTCCTCCAGGCTCGCCACCATCACCGGATAGTTGATCCCCAGGGTGCGGCGGACATTGGCCAGCTTGCGCGGCACGTCGAGCCCCACGCTCACCACCTGCAGGCCGCGCTCACCGTGCTCCGCCTGCCAGCGGACGAAGTCGGGGATCTCGTACTGGCAGGGAGGACACCAGCTCGCCCAGAAGTTGAGCAGCACCACCCGCCCGCGCCACTCGTCGAGGGAACGGATCTCGCCATCGAGATCGAGGCGACGGAGGGAAGGTAGCCCCTCCTCCCTCTCGACCTGCCCCACCGGGTCACCCGCCACCACCACCGCGGTCGCCGCCACCACCAGGAGAGGAACCGCCACGGCGAACCAGACGAGGGAGCGTTCTCTCACTGCGCGGCCACCTCAAGCACCTTCCACTCCACGGCATATTTCTCCTGCAGCCCGGCCACGTACTCGGCCAGCCGCTCATCGAGCATCGCCTGCCGCACCTTGTCCTTGAGCCCTTCGAAGGGGCGGATGCGTCCCAGGCGGCGCTCCAGCACCACCACCAGATGGTACCCCTTGGGCGTCTCGATCACCTCGCTCACCTCCCCGTCGGGGAGAGTGCGCAGCACCTCCTCGATCTGGGGCATGCCGCTCCCCTCCTTGAGCCAGCCCATGTCACCGTTGTGCTGGCGCCCCCACGGATCGACGCTGTACCGGCCCGCCAGCTCGAAGAGGCTCTCGCCGTCAAGGATCCGGCGCCGCATCGCCTCGGCCTCCTCGCGACTGGCGAGCACGATCTGACCCACATGGCGCCGCTCGAGGACCCGGCCCACCTCCGGGTGATCCAGGTACCAGTCACGCATCGCCCTGTCGTCCGGAACCCACTGACGCTGCAACCCCTCGAGCAGCAGCGCCGGCAGACGCTCCCGCCGGTAGGCCGCCAGCCGCCCGGAGACGTCGATCCCTTCGGCGGCGGCCGCCTCGGCCACCAGCAACAGCTCGCCCCGCTTGTAGAGCTGCTCCTTCACCCACTCGGGATTGGGCAGTCGGGGATACTGTTCCGTATCGACCACATCCCCGTAGCGGATCACCAGTCCGTCTCCCTCCGCCAGCACGGTCTCCGGTTTCACGCCGGCGCGGATGCGCTCCTCGAACAGCACCACGTGCCGTTTCGCCCGCAAGCTCTGCAGGGTGAGCAGGCGCACCTGGCGATAGCGGTCGGAGATCCAGGCCGCCCGCGCCGCGGCATAGGCGTCGGCGTCGTCGCCTGCCTCACGCCGCAACAGCTCCTCCTGCTCCGGCGAGGGCCGGATGCGCTCCCGCAGGCGGTCCATGTAGTGGCGATAGAGGAGCCCGAGCCGGAAGTTCTCCAGCTCCTCGAGAAAGCGTGGGTCGCGGTCGAGCCCCTGGGCGACCGCCTCCTGGTAGAGCAGGCGGGCGAGCACCAGGCGGCGCAACAGATCGCCGCGCAGGGCCGCCTGATCCCCCTCGTCCATGGCGTTGAACTGGGTGGCGAAGGGGGAGCTGGCCAGCGCCGTCTCCAGATCGGAGGCGGTGACCCCCTCGCCACCCACCGTTACCAGAAGCTGATCCGCCCCGGTGGCGGCGGACCAGCACAGAATCATCAGAAGAATCGCTCTTCTCATCGTCTTGGGCGCCTCTCGTAAAAAAGAGGGGGCCGGCCGGGATCCTTCCCGGTCCGGCCCGTCAGGTGAGGAGATGACGAATCACTCGTCGGGAACCGCTCCTCCGAGGTCGGGGGCGTAGGCGTGGATCCACTGCACCGCCGCCTCATAGTCGTGGAGGATGGGCTTGCCGTTCCACATCCGCTTGTCGGCCTCTTCGTCCGCATCCGGATCGGGCTTGGCGATCAGCGGCACCCCGTCTCCGTTGGTGACGTGGCAGGCGGCACACTTGAGCGGGCCGTGGGAGCCGTCCGGATTGTACATGGGCGCCTGACGGTAGGTGGTCAGGTCCACGTCCGGAGTCACCGGGTAGAGGCCGTGGATGGACTGGTGGCAGCCCTGGCATGCGATTCCCGCATGGCCCTTGGTGTAGCGCATCAGGCTGTACTTGCCGGGCTGGTTGATGGGGAAGGCGACCCCACCCTGCCCCTCCACGAAGGGCGCCGCATGGCAGTCTGCACAGTGCGGAGCCCCCGCCGACAGCCAGTAGTCGCGGCCGTGGGTGGCCGCGTCATAGGGTACCGCCAGGGCACCGGTGGCGCCGGCCGGCAGCTTCAACGAGGCGGGGTCCACGGCCGGGTTGGCCGACAGGATCGAGACGTTGATGTCGCCATCCTCGTCCTTGGTCACCAGCGGGCCGTTGCCCTTCAGGGCGATCACCGCGATGTCGGGCACCAGGCGATCCTTGGCCCAGGTGTGGAGGATCTCCGACTCGCCGGGGGTGTCCTCACCCTTGTCGTCGAGCACCACCTTGGGATCCATCATCGCCTCCAGCTTCGCCATGCTCACGCCGATGCCGGCGGCGATCTCCTGCAGCGACTTGTTGCGCAGGGTCTCGCCGGTCTGCAGGAAGGCGTTCTGCAGGTTGTCCCGCTGGTAGAGCTCGCGGGAGAGCTGATTGTGACAGTTGGTGCACCACAGACCCTTGCCGTGTTCACCGTTGCCGATCTTGGAGACGTTGGTCTGCAGCCACTCGCCGATGGCGTTCAGATACTCCCGGGTCTCGACGCCATCCTTGTCCTTGCCTGGATTGGAGTGGACGTCACGACCCACGTAGCAGCCGCCCGCCGCGTCACGGTTGTCCCCATCCGCATAGGCGTTCTTGCCGTCCGGCGTGATGGGATACCCTTCCATGCTGCCATCCTGGCGATGAGCCGGGTGGCAACCCTGGCAGGCCGCGGTCCGCCCGTGGGCATCGGGCATCGGGGCGACCTTCTGGTGGACCGAGTGGATCGCCTCGGTGAGGGCGGGAATGCGCTTCTCCTTGCCGTCGCGGTCCTTGTGGGTCTTGGAGTTGAGCACGCCGATGACGTTGTCGGCATGGCACTTCTGGCAGAGCACCGGATCCCGTCCCAGACGGTTGGTCACGTCGCGGCTGCCGGGATTGTAGTTCTCGAGAAAATCGGTGCCGTTGCGATCGTCATGAATCTCCATGATGGAGATGGAGGTCGCCTTGAGCGAGGAGATCCAGTCCGATGCCCCCAGTCCCTTCCAGAAGGCGTACTCCTGCTTGTAGAGGGTGTACTTGTCGCCGTTGGCCGTCTCGTTGGCGTGGCAGTTGGCACAATTGGGGATATCGATGGGGCTGGTGCCGACGAAGGTGATCGGCTTGCCGGAGTGGCTGTCGATCACCGGCTTGCCGCTGTCGGCATCCACCAGGCTCACCCACGCCTCCTGGTAGGGCTGGATGTCCGACTCCACCAGGGTGAGCGGGTTCTTGGCCGCGGCAGTGTCGGTGAAGGGAGTGAGCGGCAGACCCAGGGCATCCCAGATGCCGGGGTTGGTGAGGACGATCGGCACGTTGTCCAGCACCGGAGACTTGGTGTAGACGATGGTGCCCTTCTCACCCGTGTAGTGGAGATGGCCGCCCTTCATGGGGCTCGGTACCGCCGCACCGGCGGGGCCGTTGTCCATCGGGATGGGAATCTGGATGCCGACGTAGAGTTTTTCTGCGTCCTTGCTGGTGCCCTTGGGGTTGGTTCCCTTAAGATCCTTGTAGACGTAGAGGTGGGTGAAATAGGCGTTGGCGACGTTCTCGTTCTTCTCCCATTTGCCGTCGCCGTCCACGTCGTAGGGCACGTTCCAGTAAGAAAGCTTCGAGCCCTCTGAGTAGGTGTTGTCGATATGGCCGTAGGCGAGCTTGAAGCGCTTCCTGCCATCCACCACCACGCCCGGTTCATCGTCGTCCGCCTCCAGCAGCTCCGGATACTTCTTGTCGCCACGGGCGGTCTTGATCACCTGACTCTGCACCGAGTTGTAAGGAGGCAGGACGCAGCAATAGGTGAAGTCGAACCCGGTGCAGTGCATGCCGAGTTCGTAGTTGATGGTGATGTTGTAGTCGTTCCTGGGACGGGTGGGATCGAGACTCAACGCGCTGGCGGCTGCACTGTCCGCCGTGGTCGTCGCCTGCTGGTTGGTACATCCGGCGGCGGCCACCAGCAAGCCGACCGCCATAGCCAAGGCTCCTCTTCTCATGAGCACTCCCCTCTTTGTGGTTCGCGGGAGCAGATCCGCACGATCCCGCGCCACGGCCCTGGAGCCATGAAACGGGATGGCACACGTCACGTACAGGTCGGCGGCCGGGATTGGTCAACCCTTTTCGGGCATCTCCTTATGGAAACTCTGAATAAATCAGAGATTCCTTATGTTGTTCTGCCCGGCGCCTCGTGCGGAGACACTCCTCCTCTGTTGGTGAACCAGTTATAGGCAGGCGACGGAGCTGCATTCAACCACCAGAAAAATGGTGGTTGTTTCCGGAAAGTCCCCCTCCGGCGGCTGAATCATCATGAAAAACTTTCACAACCCATTGAAAAAAATAGATGATGCATTGGGCATTCCCGCCGTGAGAAGGCAAACAGGGAGGGTACGCAAGGGACGGATTTGTAACGTTGTTTTACATTCTCCTTCTTGCCCGTCCGCCTCTGCAGCGCCCATGCTAGCTCGAAAGTCGCGTGAAGCTGCCGGATGTATGTGCGCCTGGCGTGTTCGGGTGTGCCGCCCTGCAGCGCAAGGCGTAGCCATCGCTACGGCTTGCGCGAAAAGCGGCGCAATCGGGCGCGCCAGGCGTGCAGACGCCGGCAGAGCGGGCCGGGAACAAATCGTTTCCCGCTAACAGGTTGTCGAAAAACACCGTTTTTCGACAACCCGCGAAACGGCCGAGCCCGATCTCCCCACCCGGGAGGGGCCTTCACGCCGTCACCCCGGAGTTTGGGGGTGGCGGGGTCCGGCTCGCATAACAGGCTGTTGAAAAACTCCGTTTTTCGGCAGCCTGTGCCGCGGTGCATGGATGCACCGCCGTTTTCAATGACGGCAAATCATTGAAAACGTCAGGAAGCCGGAAATCGCATTTTCGGCTTCCGGCGTTGAAAAAGGCCAGGACGGCCTTTTTCAACGCCCTGATAAGGAAGAGCGGATGAAGAGACTTGCCATTCTCCTGCCCCTGCTGGTCGCCTCCCTCTCCCCGCGGGCGGAATCGCTGAGGGAGTTCCTCGCCCACGAGGAGTTCGAGGCGGCGGTACACCTGCCGGGCGAGGCGCGCCGCGGCAGGGAGATCTACACCTATTGTGTCGCCTGCCACGGCCCCGAAGGTTGGGGAACGGTGGATGGCAGCTATCCCCAGATCGCCGGACAGCTCCCCTCGGTGATCATCAAGCAACTGGCCGACATCCGCGCCGGGAATCGTGACAACCCCCTGATGCGCGCCTTCACCAGCCGCCGGATCCTGAGCGGCCCCCAGGAGATCGCCGACGTGGCGGCATACATCTCGGCACTGCGGATGACTCCCTACAATGCCCGCGGGCCCCAGGAACTGGCCCCCTGGGGCGCAGAGATCTACCGTCGCGAGTGCGCCGAGTGCCACGGGGAACAGGGGGAAGGTGACAGCGAAGAGCACGTGCCGGCGCTGGCGGGGCAGCACTACCCCTACCTGGTACGACAGTTCGAGGAGATCCGCGCCGGCCGGCGGCGCAACGCCGATCGCAAGATGGTACGACAGATCCAGCGCTTCAGCCGCGAAGAGGTGCTGGCGGTGATGGCCTACTGCGCCTCCCTTCGCCCCCCTCCGGAGCGGCTCGCGCCGGCGGGGTGGACCAATCCCGACTTCCCGTCCCGGCGGCTACCCTGAGGCACCTGCCCGGCGCTCCTCGACGGCGCGCCGGAGAATATCCTGGATGTCCTGGTTGCGCCTTCTCTTGGCGAGGTCGTAGGCGCTCTTGCCCTCGTTGTTCTCGATCATGGGATCTGCACCCCGGCGAAGGAGCAGACGCACCATCTCCGGATCCTGCACCGTCACGGCCTCCATGAGGGGCGTAATGCCATCGTTGTCGCGGGCGTCGACGTCGGCGCCATGTTCCAGAAGACGGCGGACCGTCTCGGTCTCCCCCTGACTGGCGGCGAGGATCAGCGCCGTGGCCCCGTCCCGATCCCTCGCGTTCATGTCGGCGCTGGCGCCGAGCAGCGCCTCCACCGCGTTGTAGGCCCCCTTGTAGGCGGCCAGCATCAGGGCACTGCGGCCGTGACGATCGCGCATCTCCACATGGGCACCGCCGGCGATCAACTGCCTCACCACCCGGTCGTGATCACCTTCGGCGGCCATCATGAGGGCGGTCCGCCCCTCCTTGTCCTGCTCGTCCACATCCGCGCCCTTGTAGAGAAGCTGCTCCACCATCGGCTCGATGCCGTAACGGGCCGCGATCATCAGCGAGTTCCAGCCGGCACGGGTCCGTGCCTTCAGGTCGGCCCCCCGCTCCAGGAGCATCGCCATCAACTCCACCTGGCCGTTCTCCGCGGCGAAGGTGAGCGCGGTGCAGCCGGCCACCGTCACCCGGTTGACGTCGGCACCATGGTTGATGAGCAGGGAGGCGGCGGCGATGTTGCCGTTCTCCACGGCCATCATGAGTGCCGTCTTCCCGTACTTGTTGGCCGAATTGGGGTTGGCCCCCTGCTGGAGCAGGCGGCTCACCTCGGCCGGATCGCCGACGCTGGCGGCGAGACGGAGCTCGCGGTCGAGAGCCGGGTCGGCCACCGCCGGCAGCGCCCCGAGGAGCACGACCACGCCGAGAAGGAGGAGGAGCGCGACCGGCACCCCCCCCTCGCGCAGCCAGCCGGCCCCCTTTTCGATCGTTGCTGTCAAGGATCCCATCGGCTACGCCTCGCTCGTCGCTTCATCGTCCTCTTCCTCGTCGGGCTCATCCGGTTCCTCGTGGGCGATCCCCTTGTGACAGTCGATGCAGGTCTGTCCCTTCTCCTCGGCCCTGGCGTGCTTCTTGCGCGCGGTGCGATCCTGGGCACTCAGGTCCATCTTGTCGAAGCCGTGGCAGGATCGGCACTCCCGGGAGTCGGTGGCCTTCATCTTCGCCCATACCCGACTGGCCATCTCCCAGCGCCGCGCCTCGTACTTCTCGGGGGTGTCGATGGTGCCCATGATCTCGTGGTAGACGTCCTTGGCGGCCATGATCTTGGCGAGCATCTTGGGCAGGAAGGCCTTGGGTACATGGCAGTCGGCGCAGGTGGCGCGTACTCCCGCATGATTCTTGTAGTGGACCGTCTCCTGCAGTTCGCGCAGATTGGTCTGCATGGAGTGACACGAGGTGCAGAACTCCATCTCGTTGGTCCAGGAGAGTCCGGTGGTGAACAGGGCGGTGAAGAGAATACCGCCGACGAAGAGCGCGACACCGACGCTCAACGGGATCTTGCACGACATGAGAAACTCCTCGTCCTGTTATTTTCGTATGGGAGTCCTGGCCGCACTCCACCCTGAACTCCCCCGCTCGGAGAGAGGGTTCTAACGCTGCCGGAACGGTTCAGGGGTGCCGGCAGCGGCGACATCCCAAGCCGCGGGACGAAGCGGAAGGCGCTGCCCCCTCCCTGCACCCGGCACACCGGTGCGGCGCTCGTGCCTTTCGTCCCCCACCTCCTCCGCCTGGAAGCGGCACGGGGCGGAAGCACGGCTGCCGGCGGGGAGACGACACTGACCGGACCTCCCCCTAACAGGATGTTGAAAAAGGGAGTTTTTCAACAGCCTGCTAAACGGGGTTCGTTCGATCCTAGGCCAAGCCTGAAGGACCCGCAACCGCGGCCGGCCGCCGCTCTTGTAAAAGATTGTTGCAGCGAAGTGCCACCCGGCCATCCCGGCCTTGTTCAACATCCTGTTAACAGGGCGGGGTCAGAGCAGGCGTTCGCCCAGCGCAATGTAGAAGGTTGCACCACTGCCCGGTTGGCCCCGGGCCCAGATCCTGCCCCCGTGCCGGTGGACGATGCGATGAACGATGGCGAGCCCCACCCCGGTACCGGGGAACTCTTCCTCGCGGTGGAGACGCTGAAAGACGCCGAACAGCTTGTCCGCATACCGCATGTCGAAGCCCGCACCGTTGTCGCGAACGAACAGGAGCCGTTCACCGTCACTGGTGAGCACCCCCACCTCGATGAGGGCCTCTTCCTCGTGCATGGTGTACTTCCAGGCGTTTTCCAGCAAATTGTGGAGCAGGATGGCGAGCAGCTTGGCATCCCCACGCACCACGATCTCCGGCTCGACTCGCCACCTCACCCGGCGTCCGGTCGTCTCCTCGGCGAGCCGCGCGAGGATCGCCTCCGCCTCCGCGGAGAGGTCGAAGCGCTCTTCGCGCATCTCCTGGCGACTCACCCGCGACAGCCGGAGCATGTCGTCGATCAGCCGCCCCATCCGTTGCACCGCGGCACGAATCCGATGGAGATGAGAACGTCCGGTCTCATCGAGCGACGCCCGGTAATCTTCCTCGAGGGCGCGGGTGAAACCGTCGATGGCGCGCAGCGGTGATCGCAGATCGTGGGAGACGGAGTAGCTGAAGGCACTCAGCTCCCGGTTGGCCTCCTCCAGTTCGCGGGTCCGTTCCCGGACCCTCTCCTCGAGGCGCTGGTGACTCGCTTCCAACTGCTCCCGCTGCTCCTGCAACTGCCGGCGATCGGCATGAATGCGCCGGTCCGCCTCCTCGATGGCGTGTCCCAGCCGCCGGAACTCGTCGTTACGACGGGCGAGGCCGGGCAGCTCCACGTCGCCTCGGCCGATCCGTTCCAGGACCTCCACCGCCTGGCCGAGCGGACGGCCGAGCCAGCGGCCGAAACCGATCGCCAGCAGCACGATCACCACCAGGATCACGATCTGGAAGAGCACGGCACGCACCACCAGCCTGCGCTGGTGTTGCACCAGGCCGGTGGTGTCGAGATCGAGCAGAACCGTACCGATCTCCTCCTGCCCGAGGTGGACGGGAATCCGCACGCAGAGAGTGGGTGGGGAGCGCCGCCACGAAAAGGAGGCTCCCCGCCGCGGCTCGAAGAGGCGGCCGGCCACACCCTCGTAAGGGGTCTTGAGGGGATGACGCCGGGGGTCGGTGTGCCCGGCAACGAGACCCTGCCGATCGATCACCGCAATCTCCCGTATGGCGAACAGACGCCCCTCCGCAACCTCCGCCCGGGGATCGTGCAGCACGCCATCTATCTTCTCCCACAGGTCGTAGTAGCGCTCGTATCGCAGCTCGTCCCGGATCAGCAGGGCGAGGACCCGGGAGAGCTGACGCGCCTGTTCCTCCGCGGAGATGCGCAGCAGCTCACTCTCCTTGCGGTAGTTGATCGAGGAGTAGACGAGGTTGAGAAGCAGGCCGGTCACCAGCATGGCGGCCCCCGCCTGTCGGGCGAAGGAGTTCCGGACCCAGTTCAGCATACTCCCATCCTCACTCCTCCCGAGCCTGCCGGAGTTCCTCCAGCATCCTGGCCAGTGGGCGGTAGAAGCCGGGCCTCCGCTCGACGAATCCGTCCAGGTAGAGCTGTTCGAGGAGACGCCGCCCGGCAGGGGTCTCCCCCATCCCCGTCAGCGTCCGGGTCAGGCGACGGAGGGTCGTCCCGTCCACCTCCCTCCCCGCCACCACCGGCGTGAAGGGAAAGGGGCCGAGTGCCTGCACCACCCGGACGCGCGCCGCCTCTTCCGGCCGGTTCCGCCGATAGACCTCCCACACATACTCGTCCACCGCCGCCACATCGGCCAGCCCGCCGATCACGGCGCGGATGCTGCGCTCGTGATCACCGGTATGCAACAACAGCCGGAAGGAGTCGTGGAGACGATGGTGGTTGCGCAGCAGGTACCAGGAGGGGGCGAGGTAGCCGGAGTTGGAACGGGGATCGGAGTAGGCGAGGATGCCCCCATGGAAGTCGAGCAGGCTCTGCGCTTCACGGTCGGCAGCAGCGATCACCAGGCTGTGATATTCGGGCCGGCCGTGGAAGAGAGGTACCGCCACCAGTTGCTGGCCGTCCCGTGCCCGATCCTCGACGAAGGGGGCGCCGCAGGTCCAGCCCACCGCCTGCGGGTCGCGGCGGAGGACCTTGGAGAGATCCTCGTAGGCGGCCACGAAACGCAGCCGAAGCGGATGGCCGGAGCGCTCCGCCAGATAGGCGGCAAACGCCTCCAGCACCCGGGCATTCTCCCGGCCCGGTACGACGCCGGTGACAACGAACGGATGCACCTCCCCGCTCCCGATCCCGGCCTCGTGCGCCGGCGATGCGGATG
>JALTLT010000208.1 GCA_027001815.1 Gammaproteobacteria bacterium
TCGCTCACCAGATCCTCCACCACCAGATCGTCCTCTTCGGCCCAGGTGTGCTGGAAGTTGGTGATGGAGTCGACGCGCAGGGAGTAGGGGAGCTGCCACGCCTCGCGGGTCAGTTCGTCGATGGCGGCGAGGGTCTCGGCATCGAAGACGTCACCCTCGCGGGACCGGACCACGAACAGGACGTTGTCGTTCTTGGTATAGGTGCGCTCCAGCTTCTCGAAGGCGACCAGTTGGGGATTGTCGGCGCTGAAGAAGACCCGGTAGCTGGTGGTGAAACTCAGGCTGCGGGCGCCGGAGGCGGCGGCCGCGACCCACAGGAGTGTGGCGACGATGATCAGCCAGCGGTGACGGATCACCCATGGGCCGAGGGCCTCTTCCAGTCGGTGCATGTTCGTTCCTCTACTGTGGCGAGGCCGGGTCACTCTTCCCTTGCCGGTGGTTCTGGCAGGCTGTTGAAAAACCCCGTTTTTCGACAGCCTGTGCCGCGGTGCATGGATGCACCGCCGTTTTCAATGAGGCCGGCAGCCCGTCGGACTTCAAGCTGAAGGTCACTCCGCCCCGAGAGGCGGGAAGGCCCTCCCGGGGGCGTTGGCGGCAAGGATGCCGCCGACGAGCCCCCAGGGATGGGTTCACGGCGTCCCCCGGGAGGGCCTTCCCGCCTCTCGGGGCCCCGCGGAAAGCACCAGAACCTGACCGCCCGTCAAAGTCCGACATCCTGCTATCTCTCCCTGGAGACGCCTTGAACCCTGTCACTGCAGGTGAGGGCCCGTACCAGGAGGCGCGCGGTCTGGCGGGCGGCGAGTTCATGTTCCTCGTCGCTGCACACGGGCACGAAGAGGGGGGTCGAGAACTTGACCAGCGCAGACTGTACCGCGGCCGCCGTCCGGTCGAGGTCGTCGAAGTGGAACTCGCCGGCCTCCCGCCCCGCCTCCAGCAGTTCGGCGATCAGGGCCCTCTCGTGACGGATCTTGCGGCAGGCCAGATCGGCCCGTGTCGCGGTCAGCTCTGTGATCAGCTCGTTGATGGTCGGCATCTGCTGGAACAGTGCCCGGGTGTGCTGCACCAGGGTGACGACGAAGGTCTCGAAGCGGCTCGACCAGTCGCCCGGGCAGGCGCCGACGGCCCCGCGGAGGAGGGCGGCCCGCTCCTCCAGGTGGCACGCCATGCAGCCGCTCATGATCTCCTCCTTGCTGGAGAAGTAGCGGTAGAGGTTGGCCGCCGACATGCCGAGATCTCCGGCGATCTCGGCCATGGTGGTCTTGCGATAGCCGTATCGACCGAAGCGGGCACGCGCCGCCTCCAGGATGCGCTCCCGTGTCTCCTCGCTGCTCTCGCGTCGTCTTCCGCGCGGATTCTTCTTCATGGGGCGGAAGGTATACCGCATCGGGAGTGAATGATCAACGATTTATTCATGATTCACATCTGACAGGCTGTTGAAAAACACCGCTTTTCGACAGCCTGTGCTGCGGCGCAGGGATGCGCCGCTGTTTTCAATGACGGCAAGTCATTGAAAACGTAAAGAAACCGGAAATCGCATTTTCGGATTCCGGCGTTGAAAAAGGCCAGGATGGCCTTTTTCAACATCCTGCCAAGAAGAGGTGCCGAAGCCGTGGTGCCACTTGTCATCTTTCCGGCGGCCCTCCCCCTTGCGGGGGTGTCGATTCCCTGTCGGTATCACCTGTCCAAGTGGCAACTGCTTGATTAGGCAAGAGCTATCTCTGCCCATCCGTGTGGCACGCCTCTTGCTTTTGTGGAGAGGAGACGGCATTCGGAAGGAATTCATTCATGGCCAAGAACGACGACGATCTCGATCTCGAGGTGGAGAGCAAAAAGGGGGGTGGGATGAAGAAGATCATCATCCTGGTGGTGGTGATCCTGCTGGTGGCCGGTGGTGCGGTGGCGGCCACGATGATGTTGATGGGCGACAAGGAGTCCTCGGGCGAGGCGGCGGGCGAGGGGGGCGAAGAGGCCCAGGCGGAGGCGCAGCCCCCCAAGCGCACACCCCACTACATCGACGTACGTCCCGCTTTCGTGGTCAATCTGGATGGCGACGACAGCATCCGTTTCCTCCAGGTCTCGGTCTCCCTCATGACCTACGACGATGGGGCGATAGAGGCCATAGAGGAGAACATGCCGCTCATCAAACACCACCTGACCATGCTCTTCAGCAGTCAGAAGTATGACCAGATCCGGACGATCGAGGGGAAGAAGAAACTCCAGGAGGATGCCGTGAAGGTGGTGCGTGATGCGCTCATCGAAGTGACGGGACGCCCCCTGGTGGATGCCGTGTACCTGCCGAACATCGTGGGGCAGTAGGGGCCGTGTCCGTCAACGACCTTCTTTCCCAGGAGGAGATCGACGCCCTTCTGCACGGCGTCGACTCCGGCGACGTCGAGACCGAGACCGACGACAGCGCCGGTACGGGTGAGGCGGTCGAATACGACTTCACCAGTCAGGACCGCATCGTCCGGGGGCGGATGCCGACCCTGGAGATGATCAACGAACGGTTTGCCCGCCTCTACCGGATCAGTCTCTTCAACCTGTTGCGTCGCAGTGCCGAGATCTCGGTGGGTGGCGTACAGATGCTCAAGTTCGGTGAGTATGTCCACTCCCTGTTCGTTCCCACCAGTCTCAATCTCACCAAGGTGAGACCCTTGCGGGGTACGGCGCTCTTCGTCCTCGACCCCAAGCTGGTCTTCATCGTGGTGGACAACTTCTTCGGTGGTGATGGCCGCTACCATGCCAAGATCGAGGGGCGCGAGTTCACCCCCACCGAGCAGCGGGTGATCCGCATGCTGCTCGACCTGGTCTACAAGGATCTCAAGGAGGCGTGGGGACCGGTCCTCAACGTCGGCTTCGAGCTGACCGACTCGGAGGTCAACCCCCAGTTTGCCAACATCGTCAGCCCCTCCGAGGTGGTGGTGGTCTCCACCTTCCACGTGGAGCTGGACGGCGGCGGGGGGGACATCCACGTGACGTTTCCCTATTCGATGGTGGAGCCGATCCGCGAGCTTCTCGACGCCGGGGTGCAGAGCGATCGCAGCGACGTGGACGAGCGCTGGACCATCTCTCTCCACGAGGAGATGAAGGGTGCCGAAGTGGAGGCGTGGAGCATCCTCACCGAGACCACCTTGACCCTGCGGGAGGTGCTCGAATTGAAGGCAGGGGACATTATTCCGGTGGAGATCCCGGAGAAAGTGACTCTGCGCGTGGAGGATGTGCCGGTGTTCCGGGGGATCTACGGGTCTCATCGTGGCAACGCCGCCATTCGTGTCGTGGAAAAGGTGGATCATTCGCTGCCGGTTCCGCCGGGACTGCACCTCGATCCGGACGAATCGGAGGAGGAGGCCTCCCCGGGGGATGGGCAGGAGTCGGGAACGGCGGCATCGGATTCGTCGACCAGTCGGAATGAGCGGAGGCAGGTGATGTCATGAGTGACGAGAACGGGAATATCACGGGTGGAGAAGAGTCGGCCGATGCCTGGGCAGACGCCCTCGCCGAGCAGCAGCAGGCGGAAGGGGCACCGGCGGAACTGGAGGAGCTGAGCGACGATGGTACGGAGTCGGCGGAGCCGGAGGCCAATCTGGATGTGATCCTGGACATTCCGGTGACCATCTCCATGGAGATCGGCCGCACCAAGATCTCCATCCGCAACCTTCTGCAGCTCAACCAGGGGTCGGTGGTGGAGCTGGATCGCCTCGCCGGCGAGCCGATGGATGTGCTGGTCAACGGCACGCTGGTGGCGCATGGCGAGGTGGTGGTGGTCAACGAAAAGTTCGGTATCCGTCTCACCGACGTCATCAGTCCCTCGGAACGAGTGGCGAAGCTCAAGTAGAGACGATGCGAGTACCACGGACCCCATGGCGCCTGCTTCCGCTGCTGCTCCCCCTGCGGGTGATGGGGGAGGAGGGGAGCGCTCCGGCCACCGGGAGCGTCGCCCTGGAGCCGCTCGGCGGGGATGCCCTCCTGCAGATGGTGGGAGCGCTGCTGGTGGTTCTGGCGCTGCTGCTGGGGCTGATGTGGGCGCTGCGCCGGCTGGGGCGCCTGCAATCGCCGGCCGGCGGCTCCCTTCGCGTCCTCGGCGGACTCTCGATGGGGGCGCGTGAGCGGGTGGTGCTGATCCAGGTGGGGGAGAAGCAGCTTCTCCTCGGCGTGGCACCGGGAAGGGTCCAGACCCTCCACGTCCTCGACGAGCCGCTCAAGGTGAGCCCCTCCACCGGCGAGTTCGCCGGCAGACTCCAGGAGGCCCTCTCCCGCCGCATCAAGGGGGAGGCTGCAAGGTGAACCGGCTGGTGGTCTGCCTGGCGCGCTGGAGCGGGAGACTGCTGCCTCTGTTGCCGCTGATCTGGTTGCTGATGCCCGACCAGGCCTCGGCGGAGGCGGGCATCCCCGCCGTCACCCTCTCCCCGACGGGCGAGGAGGGGGCGCAGACCTATTCGGTCACCATCAAGATCCTGCTGCTGATGACGGCACTCACCTTCCTGCCGTCGGCGGTGATCATGATGACCTCCTATATGCGCATCGTGATCGTCCTGGGCATCGTCCGCCAGGCCATCGGCACGCCGCAGAGCCCCTCCAGCCAGATCATCAACGGAATCGCCCTGTTCCTCACCTTCTTCATCATGGCACCGGTGCTGCAGAAGGCCAACGAGGAGGCGTTGCAGCCCTACCTCTCCGAAGAGATCACGGCCGAACAGGCGGTGCAGCGGGCGCAGGGCCCCTTTCGTCTCTTCATGCTCGCCCAGACCCGCGAGACCGATCTGGCCCTGTTCGCCTCCCTCGGCGGGCGGGAGGGTTTCGAGTCTCCGGAGGAGGTGCCCTTCTCCATGCTGGTGCCCGCCTTCGTCACCTCGGAACTCAAGACCGCCTTCCAGATCGGGTTTCTCATCTTCATTCCGTTCGTGGTGATCGATCTGGTGGTGGCCAGCGTCCTGATGTCGATGGGCATGATGATGCTCTCGCCCATGCTGGTGTCGCTGCCCTTCAAACTGATGCTGTTCGTGCTGGTGGATGGCTGGTCGCTGCTGATCCAGACGCTGGCCGCCAGTTTCCAGACCTGAGGAGAGAGAGATGACTCCCGAGACCGTCCTCTCCCTCGGCCAGCAGGCGCTCTACGTGACGGCGCTGCTGGCGGCGCCCATGCTTATCGCGGTGCTGGTGGTGGGCCTGCTGGTGGGCATGTTCCAGGCGGCCACCCAGATCAACGAGATGACGCTCAGCTTCATCCCCAAGCTGGGGATACTGGCGCTCATGGTACTGCTGTTCGGGCCGTGGATGCTCACCACCCTGGTGGATTTCATGCGCCGGATCTTCGAGAGCATCCCGGCGCTGATCGGTTGAGCCATGGCCGCTGCAGCCCCCACCTTCGCAGAGGTCACCGGCTGGATCGGGACCTTCTTCTGGCCCTTGGTGCGGATCGGCGCCATGCTGCTGGCTTCACCCGTCTTCGGCGCGGCGCAGATCGTACCGGCACGGGTCCGGGTGGGACTGGCACTCGCCGTCACCCTGGTGGTGGTCTCCTCCCTGGAACCGGCGCCGGCGATGGAGCCGCTGAGCTGGCAGGGGCTCGCCACCCTCGCCTCCGAGCTGGTCCTGGGGCTGGCCATGGGGTTCCTTCTGACCCTCGCCTTCGCCACCCTTTCCATCGGCGGCCAGATGGTGGCGATGACAACCGGCCTCGGTTTCGCCAACTTCATCGATCCGCAGAACGGTGCCCAGACGCCGGTGGTGAGCCACCTCTACACCATTCTCGGCACGCTCCTCTTCCTCGCCCTGAACGGTCACCTGGTGGTGATCCAGGTGGTGGTGGAGGGGTTCGAGACGCTGCCCCCCGGGCAGGCACGGCTCGATGGCGAGTTCCTGATCCTTCTCGCTCTGTGGGGAAGCAAGATGTTCGTCGGCGCGCTGCTCATCGCCCTGCCGGCGATGGCGGCGATCACCCTCATCAATATCGCCTTCGGCATCATGTCCCGGGCCGCTCCACAGCTCAATATCTTCTCGGTGGGGTTCCCCACCACCATGGCGGCCGGTTATCTGATCATGTTTCTCACCCTGCCCAACCTGCTGCCCCGCTTCACCGCGGTGCTGATGGAGGCCTTCGACCTGATGCAGGCCTTCGCCCTGGGAGAGGTGGGCCATGGCTGAGCATGACGACAAGACCGAAGAACCGACGGCGAAAAAGCTCTCCGATGCCAAGGAGGAGGGGCAGGTTCCCCGATCCCGGGAGCTCAACTCCACCGTCATCCTGATGACGGGTGCGGTCGCCGTGCTCGCCTTCTCCGGCAGGCTGGGCAACGGCATGGAGCGGCTGATGCGCGATGGACTGACCCTCGACCGCCGTGACATCTTCCAGACCGACTCCCTGTTACGCAACCTGGGGGATCTCATGGGGCTGGGGCTGGAGATGCTGATGCCCTTCATCTTCCTGGCCCTCGCCGCGGTCTTCATTCCGCCCATGGCCATCGGCGGTTTCACCTTCTCCCGCAAGGCCCTGCAGCCCAAGTTCTCCCGCCTCGATCCCGTCAAGGGGATGAAGAGGTTCGTCTCCATCAACGGCCTCGTCGAGCTGGGCAAGAGCATCCTCAAGGTGGCGATCATCGCCGGTGTCGCCTGGTGGCTGATCGCGGGAGATTTCGGCAGGCTCATGAACCTGGGCAATCTGCCGGTGGAGAGCGCCATCGCCGAGACGTTCCGCCTGGTGGGCTGGTCGTTCCTGATCATGTGTGCCGCGACCATGGTGGTGGCAGCGGTGGATGCCCCGTACCAGCTCTGGAATCACCGCAAGCAGTTGCGCATGAGCCGGCAGGAGGTGAAGGACGAACACAAGAACATGGAGGGGGATCCGGAGGTGAAGGGGCGGATCCGGCGCATGCAGCAGGAGCTGGCCATGCAGCGGATGATGGAGAAGATCCCCGAGGCCGACGTGGTGGTCACCAACCCGACCCATTTCGCGGTCGCCCTCAAGTACGACGGCGATCGGAGCAACGCCCCGCGGGTGGTGGCCAAGGGGGTCGATCTGGTGGCGGCACGCATCCGCGACCTGGCCCGAGAGCACAACGTGCCCATCTTCGAGGCGCCGCCCCTGGCGCGTGCCATCTATCACTCCACGGAGCTGGAGCAGGAGATTCCGGAGGCCCTCTATCTGGCCGTCGCCCAGGTGCTCGCCTACGTCTACCAGTTGCGTACCGCCACCCACATGGGGGGTGATCCTCCCCCTCCACCCCGCGACATCCCGGTCCCCGACGACTTTCTCCATCCGCCGCGGGGAACCCCTCCGGCACACTGACCGGTCTGAGCCCTTACACCTCTCTCCCTGGCGACCTGTCATTTCTGTCAGCGCACCCGCCCGGATATCTGTCATATATGGCGCAAGTCGGGTTGCCGAGTCATTGCGGAATCTCGAAAAAACAAATAAAAACAATTGGATGCGATTTGATCTTGCAGTTGGCACGGCGGTTGCTTCGTAATGGACAGACCTATCCAATATGCGGAGAAGATCCAGATGAAAAAGTTCCCTGCCGTTTCCCTGGCAATGCTGATTTCCCTGCTGCTGATGGCTCCCGCGGGTGCCGCCATTCAGCCGGACGACGGTTCGTGGACCTGGCTCGATGGCAGTGAGAGTGGCGCCACACAGCAACAGGCGACGGTGGACCAGGAGGAGGAGACACAAGACGACGACGAGAGTGACATCGGCTGGTAAGGGCCCTCCCCCTTGACCGGTTGACTCTGAAAGACTCCTCCTTCTGTTGATGGCCGTGGTGTCCCGCCCCCAACGCACCACGGCCCTCTTTTTCTCCCTCCCCCCTTGCCCGCCTGCCCGGCGCTGCCTCCATCGCTCCAACGGCTGTTGAAAAAACACCGTTTTTCGGCAGCCTGTGCTGCGGTGCATGGATGTACCGCCGTTTTCAATGAGGCCAGCAGCCTGTCAAAGTCCGACCGGCTGCTGGCCTCATTGAAAACGTGAGGAAGCCGGAAATCGCATTTTCGGCTTCCGGCGTTGAAAAAGGCCAGGACGGCCTTTTTCAACATCCTGTTGGCGCCGGAACCTCCCTGTATATCTCCCACTCCTGCGGGAACGGATATTGCACCCTCCCTGTTGCCAACCCGTTGTGACGACATATTGACGCATCCCGGCCGGGCCGGGGAAAGGTGCCGACCCCGATCATGGAACTCGCAGCCATCCTCAACAACGCCCAGCAGACCGCCCGTCGCGGCCTCGGCGTGCCCCTGATGCTGATGGTGCTGCTGGCGATGATGGTGTTGCCGCTGCCGCCGTTTCTGCTCGACACCTTCTTCAGTTTCAACATCGCCCTCGCCCTGGTGGTGGTGCTGGTCTCGGTCTACACCCAGCGTCCCCTCGACTTCGCCGTCTTCCCCTCGATCCTGCTCATCACCACCCTGTTGCGGCTCGCCCTCAACGTCGCCTCCACCCGCGTGGTGCTGCTGGAGGGGCATACCGGCCCCGACGCCGCCGGCAAGGTGATCCAGGCGTTTGGCGAGTTCGTGGTGGGTGGCAACTACGCGGTGGGTCTGGTGGTCTTCATCATCCTGGTGGTGATCAACTTTGTGGTGGTCACCAAGGGTGCGGGCCGGGTGGCCGAGGTCTCCGCCCGTTTCACCCTGGATGCCATGCCCGGCAAGCAGATGGCCATCGATGCCGATCTCAACGCCGGTCTCATCGATCAGGACCAGGCGCGCGAGCGACGCGAGGAGATCCGCCGCGAGGCGGACTTCTACGGATCCATGGACGGTGCCAGCAAGTTCGTGCGCGGTGATGCCGTGGCCGGCATCCTGATCCTCTTCATCAACATCATCGGCGGTCTGACGGTAGGCATGGCGCAGCACGATCTCTCCCTCTCCGAGGCGCTGCGCAACTACACCCTGCTGACCATCGGCGACGGACTGGTGGCGCAGATTCCGTCCCTGCTCATCTCGACCGCCGCGGCGATCATCGTCACCCGCGTCTCCGCGCGTCAGGACATGGGCGAGCAGATCGTCGGTCAGCTCTTCCACAACCAGCGCGCACTGGCGGTGACGGCGGGGGTCCTCGGCATCATGGGGGTGATCCCCGGCATGCCCAACTTCGCCTTTCTCTCCCTGGCCTCCCTGTGTGCCGGCGGGGCGTGGTGGTTGTGGCGACGCTCGCGGCAGGAGCTGCTCGAAGAGGAGACGAAGAAACAGGAGGTGCCGGAAGAGGCGCCCCCGGAGATGCGGGAACTCACCTGGGAGGAGGTGAACAGCGTCGACATCATCGGGCTCGAGGTGGGCTACCGCCTGATCCCCCTGGTGGACCGCAACCAGGGGGGCGAGCTGATGGCCCGCATCAAGGGCGTACGCAAGAAGCTCTCCCAGGAACTCGGCTTCCTCGTTCAGCCGGTCCACATCCGCGACAACCTGGACCTCGATCCCAACGCCTACCGCATCTCCCTCATGGGAGTACCGGTCGGCGAGGCGGAGATCTACCCGGATCGCGACCTGGCGATCAACCCGGGGCAGGTGTTCGGCACCGTCCACGGCATCACCACCACCGACCCTGCCTTCGGCCTGGAGGCGGTCTGGATCGAGCCCTCGGAGCGGGATCAGGCCCAGACCTACGGCTACACGGTGGTCGACCCGACCACTGTCATCGCCACCCACCTCAGCCAGATCCTCAAGAATCACGCCCACGAACTGCTGGGTCACGAGGAGGTGCAGAAGCTGCTCGATGTCCTCTCCCGCTCGGCGCCCAAGCTGGTGGAGGATCTGGTACCGAAGATGCTGTCGGTGGGTACGGTGCTGAAGGTGCTGCAGAACCTGCTGGAAGAGGGGGTGCCGATCCGCGACATGCGCACCATTGCCGAAACCCTGGCGGAGCACGCCCCGCGCAGTCAAGACCCCGGCACCCTGACGGCGGCGGTCCGGGTTGCCCTCGGCCGGATGATTGTCCAGAACATCAATGGCCTGGAGCCGGAGTTGCCGGTGAGCGTCCTGGATCCGTCACTGGAACAGATATTGCAAAACTCCATGCAGACCGGAGGCGAAGGGGTCGGTCTCGAACCGGGCCTCGCCGAACAGATGCATCAATCCCTGGCGCAGATGGTGCACCGTCAGGAGGCGGCGGGCCAGCCGGCGGTGCTGCTGACCCCTCCGGCATTGCGTCCCTGGCTGTCGAGACTGGTACGCCACTCTCTGCCGGGTCTGCATGTCCTGGCCTACAACGAAGTGCCGGACGACAAGCGAATCAAGGTGGTGGGAACGGTGGGCCAGTTGGCGGCACCGGATAACGGAGGAGCGGCCTGATCGGGCCCCCGTCCCGAAAGAGGTGGAAGAGCGATGAAAGTCAAGCGGCTGTTCGGCACCGACATGCGCCAGGCGATCCGCCGGGTCCGGGAAGAGCTGGGACCCGAGGCAGTGATCCTCTCCAACCGCCGGGTCAACGGCGGGGTGGAGATCCTCGCTGCCCTGGAGTTCGATGCGGCCATGCTGGAACAGGCGGAGGAGCCGTCTCCCGAGGCGCCCCCCGCCGCGGCCGCTCCCGCCGATCCCGGAGTGCGGCCCGAGCTGTGGTCCCGGGAGGCACCTTCGGTGGGAGAGGAGAGCGAGAACGAGAAGCTGCTGGCAGAGATGCGGAGGGAGATCGGCTATCTGCGCGGTGTGCTGGAGACGGAGCTCTCCACCCTGGCGCGGCGGGAGATGGAGCGGCGCAATCCCGAGAGACTGGAGGTGCTGCGCCGGTTTCGGGAACTGGGTGTGGAGGAGCGGCTGGCCCGGCGTCTCGCCGATCAGGTGGAGGAGCAGAGCGACGCGGAGCACGCCTGGTGGCAGGCCCTCGGGCTGCTCGCCCGCGCGCTCCCCATCGCCGAGGACGACATCCTCGGACGTGGCGGCTGCGTCGCGCTGGTCGGTCCCACCGGCGTAGGCAAGACCACCACCATCGCCAAGCTGGCGGCGCGCTATATCCTCCGTCACGGCCGTCGCCACGTGGCTCTCGTCTCCACCGACGGTTACCGGGTCGCGGCCCACGATCAGCTCCAGACCTACGGCACCCTTCTCGGGGTGCCGGTCTACGTGGCGGAGGGAGGCGAACAGTTGCGCAACGTGCTCGAGGATCTGGAGGAGCGCCACTTGGTGCTGGTCGATACCGCCGGCATGGGGCAGCGTGACCGTCGCCTGGAAGAGCAGTTCCGGCTGCTTCGGCAGGGCTCCCCCCGCCTGCGCAGCTACCTGGTGATGTCGGCCAACACCGACGGTTCGACCCTGGCGGAGATCGCCGCCACCTTTCGTCGGGCACGGGTCGACGGCGCCATCCTGACCAAGATCGATGAGGCCGTCTCTCTGGGCGGTGCACTTTCGGCGCTCGTCGGTTCCGGGCTGCCGCTCGCCTATCTCTCCGACGGGCAGCGGGTCCCGGAGGATCTCCATCCACCGCGGGCGCACACCCTGGTCAGCCGGGCCGTGGCGCTGGCGCGGCAGACTGCAGAAGAGGGTGGCGCCGCCGGCGCCGCTGCCATGAACACGGGTAGTAACGCACATGCTCATGTCTGAAGCCTCCTACCATCAGGCCGCCGGCCTCAACAGCTTCGCCTCTCCCAAGCCGGTCCAGGTGATCGCGATCACCAGCGGCAAGGGCGGGGTCGGCAAGACCAACGTCTCGGTCAACATGGCGCTGGCCATGGCGGGGCAGGGGAAGCGGGTGATGCTCCTCGATGCGGATCTCGGCCTGGCCAACGTCGACGTGATGCTCGGCCTGCGTCCCGCCTACAACCTCTCCCACGTCATCAATGGCGAGCGGACCCTCGAGGAGGTGATCGTCGAGGGTCCCGGGGGGATCCGGATCGTGCCGGCCGCCTCGGGGGTGAAGATGATGGCCACCCTCTCGCCGGCGGAACTGGCGGGGGTGGTTCGCGCCTTCAGCGAACTCAACGACCAGATCGACGTGTTGCTGGTGGACACTGCCGCCGGAATCTCCAACGACGTCATCAGCTTTGCCCGCGCGGCCCAGGAGGTGGTGGTGGTGGTGTGCGACGAGCCCGCCTCCCTGACCGATGCCTACGCCCTCATCAAGGTGCTCAACCAGGAGTATCAGGTGGAGCGTTTCCACATCCTCTCCAACATGACCCGTACGGCCCAGGAGGGACGGGAGATGTTCGCCAAGCTGGGACGGGTGGCGCTTCGCTATCTCGACGCAACCCTCACCTTCATGGGGTCGGTGCCGTGGGACGATGCCCTGCGCAAGGCGGTGCGCCAGCAGCGGCCTGTGGTCGAGGCCTATCCCCGTTCGCGGGCCGCCATGGCATTCAAGAATCTGGCCAGCCATGCCGATAAGTGGCCCAGACCGGCCGCGGCGGCGGGACACCTGGAATTCTTCGTCGAACGATTGATCAACGCCCGTCAGCGGGATCTGGAGCCGTTGCCATGAACGGATACGCCATGTACGCAACCACGCCACAACAGGAAGAGGGAAAGGACGATCTGGTCGAGCGCCACGTGGTGCTGGTCAAGCGGATCGCCTATCACCTGGTCTCCCGACTCCCCCCGAGTGTTCAGGTGGACGATCTGATTCAGTCCGGAATGATCGGACTGCTGGAGGCGGCCCGCAATTACAACCCCAACCAGGGGGCCAGCTTCGAGACCTATGCCGGCATCCGTATCCGTGGTGCCATGCTCGACGAGATCCGCCGCTCCGACTGGACGCCGCGATCGGTCCATCGCAAGGTGCGGATGGTGGCGGAGGCGGTACGCGAGATCGAAAACGAGAAGGGGCGTGATGCCCGCGACAACGAGGTGGCGGAGGCGCTGGGACTCTCCCTCGAGGAGTATCACCAGATCCTCAAGGATGCGGTGGGTTGCCGGGTCTTCAGTTTCGACGATCCCGGTGTGCTCGGCGAGGATCACGAGCAGTTGCTGCCCAGCGGGGACGATGGCCCCCTGGATCTGTTGCAGACGGAAGATTTCAAGCGCTCGCTGGCGGAGGCGATCGCCAGTCTGCCCGAGCGGGAGAGACTGGTGATGTCGCTCTACTACGACGACGAACTCAACCTGCGGGAGATCGGCGAGATCCTCGGCGTCAGTGAATCGCGGGTGTGTCAGATTCACGGCCAGGCCCTGGTACGGCTCCGGGCGCGCATCACCGACCGTTTCGGGGGCAGTGGTTTTCGGGAATGAGTGCAGACGGAAGTGAGAAGACGAACTGAGGGCAACGGCGAGGTCCGATTCGTTAGGAGGTCAAGTTGGACAAGAACATGAAAATCCTGATTGTGGACGACTTCTCCACAATGCGGCGCATCATCAAGAACCTGCTCCGGGATCTCGGCTTCACCAATACCAGCGAAGCGGACGACGGCAAGACGGCGCTGCCGATGTTGCAGGGGGGCGGCTTCGATTTCCTCATCACGGACTGGAACATGCCCGGCATGACCGGCATCGATCTGCTGCGGGCGGTGAGGGCGGATTCCAATCTGGCAGGGCTGCCGGTGCTGATGGTCACTGCCGAGTCGAAGCGGGACCAGATCGTCGAGGCGGCCCAGGCCGGCGTGAACGGCTACATCGTGAAGCCCTTCACGGCCCAGACCCTCAAGGAGAAGATCGACAAGATATTCGAGCGGGTCAACGCAGCCTGAAGCGAGAGGAGAACGACATGGATTCACAGAATCTCGCTGAGGTGCGGGCGGACGACGAGACCCTGGCGCGGGCGCGTGATCTGGTGGTCGCCCTCGAGGCGGGGAAGGAGGAAGAGGCCCGCCTGATCCTGGACGATCTGGCCCGCCTGCGGGAGGGACAGTTGTTCCAGGAACTGGGCAAGCTGACCCGTGAGCTGCACGAGACACTCAAGAACTTTCACCTCGATGCACGACTCTCCGATCTGGCCGAGCAGGAGATCCCCGATGCCAAGGAGCGCCTCAACCACGTCATCGACATGACCGAACAGGCGGCTCACCGGACCCTCAATGCGGTGGAGGAGGCGCTGCCTCTCGCCGAAGGGCTGGAAGAGGAGAGCGGTGCGATCCGTGCGGAGTGGGAGCGTTTCCGGCGCAAGGAGATGAGTGCCGACCAGTTCCGCGCCTTCTCACGGCGTCTCGACCAGTTCCTGCCGCGGGTGGAGGAAGAGGTCCGGCAATTGCACCGGCACATCTCCGATGTGCTCATGGCGCAGGATTTCCAGGATCTCACCGGGCAGATCATCCGCCGGGTCATCACCCTCGTACAGGACGTGGAACAGAGTCTGGTGGATCTGATCCGCCTCTCCGGAGGCCGTTCTCCCCAGGAGCAGGAGAAGGGGGCCGGGGAGGGAGAGGAGAAGGAGAAGGAGAAGAGGAACATCGTTGCCGAAGGACCCCAGGTGCTGGCCAGCGAGGCCGAGAATACGGTCAGCGGCCAGGATGAGGTGGACGATCTCCTTTCGAGTCTGGGTTTCTGATCGAAGGTGACCAACGGTTGCGCCCCCTCGTTGCCTGGGAGGCGCCGGGGATGCAGGGCTGGGAGAAGAGGGTATGACGATCGATGCCGATGACGAGATTCTCCAGGACTTTCTGGTCGAGGCCGGCGAGATTCTGGAGCAGCTCAACGAACAGTTGGTGGAACTCGAACAGACGCCCGAGGACGCCGATCTCCTCAACTCGGTGTTTCGCGGATTCCACACCGTAAAGGGTGGTGCGGGTTTCCTCAACCTCACCAACATGGTGGATCTCTGCCACCGCGCCGAGGATGTTTTCAACCTGCTTCGGCAGGGTGAACGTTTCCTCGACGCACCGACCATGGACGTCTTCCTGCAGGTCCTCGACGTCCTCAACGAGCAGTTTGCCACCCTCAATGGGGGGGAGGAGCCGCACGCCGCACCGGCGGAGCTGCTGACCACGCTGGAACGGCTCGTCGAAGGTGATGTCCCTGCTGCACCCGACACCGACGCCGCTGCCGAAGCAGGGCCGACGCCGGCGGAGGCCGTGCCGGAGGAGACCGCTGCCGAGGAAGCTGCCGCCGCCGACGACGATATCACCGACGAAGAGTTCGACGCGCTTCTCGATGCGATGCAGGACGAGGAGCCCCCTGCGGCGGCAGGGGAGGCGGAGAGTGCCGGCGCCGGAGATCGGCCCGCCGAGGGGAGTGACGAGATCACCGACGAGGAGTTCGAGAAACTGCTCGACGAGCTGCACGGGGAAGGCAGGTTCAAGGCGGGAGTGCCGGCCGACGGTGCCGGAACCGCTGCCGGGGCGGGAGAAGCCAGCGACGAGATCACCGACGAGGAGTTCGAGAAACTGCTCGACGAGCTGCATGGGGAAGGGCGTTTCGACCCCGGTGCGGTGAAGGGAACGACCTCCTCCGGTGGAGAGGCCGCCTCCTCTTCTTCCGGCGCGGAGGTGCCGTCACCTCCAGCCGGTGGCGACGCCGCCCCCGCCGAACCGGCGGAGAAGAAGCCCGCGCCTGCGGCGACCGCCACGAAGCAGACGCCGCAGGTGAAGCCGGCCGAGGGGCGGGGGAAGGAGAAGAAGGCCGCCCGCCCCACCGGGGAGGCGACGGTACGTGTCGATACCCGCCGCCTGGACGACATCATGAACATGGTCGGAGAGCTGGTGCTGGTGCGCAACCGGCTCCATACCCTGAAGACGGCGCTCGGAGACGAGGAGATCTCCAAGGCCGTGGCGAGTCTCGACCTGGTCACCGCCGATCTCCAGGTGGCGGTGATGAAGACCCGCATGCAGCCCATCAAGAAGGTGTTCGGCCGGTTCCCCCGGGTGGTACGCGATCTCGCCCGCAGCCTCAAGAAGGAGGTGGAGCTGGTGCTGGAAGGGGCCGACACCGATCTGGACAAGAATCTGGTGGAGGCGCTGGCCGACCCCCTGATCCACCTGGTGCGCAATGCCGTCGACCACGGCATCGAGAGCCCGGAGGAGCGGGAGAGGAAAGGCAAGCCCCGTACCGGCCGGGTGGTGCTCTCTGCCGCCCAGGAGGGGGATCACATCCTGCTCACCATCGAGGACGACGGGGCCGGCATGGATCCCGAGAAGTTGCGTGCCAAGGCGGTGGAGAAGGGGCTCATGGACGAGGAGGTGGCACGTCGCCTCGACGAGCGGGACTGCTACAACCTGATCTTCCATCCCGGCTTCTCCACCAAGGAGCAGATCTCCGACGTTTCCGGCCGGGGGGTCGGCATGGACGTGGTGAAGACCCGCATCGCCCAGCTGAACGGCACCATCGACATCGACTCCCGGGCCGGCAAGGGGTCGGTGATCAGCATCAAGCTGCCGCTGACTCTCGCCATCATGCCGACGCTGATGGTCAAGGTGGGCGAGCGCACCTTCGCCCTGCCGCTCTCCAGTGTCAGTGAGATCTTCCATCTGGATGCCGCCCGCACCAACGTGGTGGATGGCCAGCTCGTGGTCCTGGTCCGCGAGAAGGCGATGCCGCTCTTCTATCTCCAGCAGTGGCTGCTGCCGGGCGGCGATGCGGAGTGTGACCCCGAGACCCAGCAGGTGGTGGTGACCCAGTTCGGCAACCAGCGGGTCGGCTTCGTGGTCAACCAGGTGGTGGGACAGGAAGAGGTGGTGATCAAGCCGCTGGGCGCCATGCTCCATGGTCTGCCGGGCTTCGCCGGTGCCACCATCACCGGTGATGGACGCATTGCCCTGATCCTGGATGTGCCGAGCCTGATGAGGGCCTACGCGCG
>JALTLT010000209.1 GCA_027001815.1 Gammaproteobacteria bacterium
TCGCCGCGTGCGGCGGCAGCACCCCCGTCAAGCCCGACCAGCCGGCCGAAACGGGACGCGTCATGGGATTCATGGCCTCCGTCGACTACTTCGACCGGGAAGGCGAGATGCTGCCCCCGGCCGAACGACCGAAGGAGGTGACGATCCTCTTCCTGCCGGTGGAGGGCGGGGTGTTGGGGCGCATCGACCGCCACACCGTACGCTTTCGCGCGAGGGTGGAAGAGGGTGGTGTGCTCAATGTGGACCTGAGCGGCATCGACCGGATGATGCGGACGGTGCTCGCGTACCTGCCTCTCAAGGCGCGAACCGGGGGACTGCGCAGCGAGCCGGAGAGGATGCAGCTTGCACGCCTCGTGACCCTCGCCCTCGAAGGGGAGTCCGCGCCCTACCGCGTCCATGCCGCGCGACTCGCCGATGCGATAGCCGGTGACCGGATCGTGCTCATGTACGCCGATCGCCCGGGCCGGGTCTTCGGAACCCTCGAGGTGGAGGAGCACCGCTACTTCTACGATGTGGAGTTTCCCTCGGCGGGGTTCCACCTGCTGCGCGTCAGTGAGATCGAGGGGGGCTACCTCGTCCGCTACGAGCCTTCCGACGTGCTGTTGCGAATGCGGGTGATGGTCGCTCCCGAGGTGCCGGGCACGAAAGGTGCCGTTGCCGGCGATTCTTGAGATATGTCTGTAAAACCCGTAGAATCCCCCGGCTCAACGACCGTTGCGTGTGGAGATGATGACCATGTTTACTTTCGAGAACTTTCCCATGGCGATCGTCATCGCCCTGGTGGCCATGGCCTGGGCCAGCTTCCTGTCGGTGATCCTGCTCTGATCGTCGACCGGGTACGCCGATGAAAAAACGGCCGTCGGGCCGTTTTTTTCCCTTCGGGGGGAGAGACGAGAGAAGGCCCCGTCGCGTGACGGGGCCTCTTTTCGCGGGGTGTAGCGCGCGGGAGGACGCTCAGGCCGCCATCACCCCACGCAACTTGCGGATGGCGTTGTTCTCGATCTGCCGGATCCGTTCGGCCGAGACGCCATACTTGTCCGCCAGCTCCTGCAGGGTGGTCTTCTTCTCGCTCAGCCAGCGCTGTTCGAGGATGTCGCGGGAGCGCTCGTCGAGGCTCTCCAGCGCCTGGTGCAGGTCGTGGTGGTTGTGCTCGCTCAGGTCGGAGGCCTCCACGGCGGTCGCGGGATCGCTCGAGCGATCGGCCAGGTAGGCGGCCGGGACGCGCCAGGCGGTCTCGTCGTCGTCCTCGTCGGTGGCCTCGAAGGCGACGTCATGGCCTGCCAGGCGTGATTCCATCTCCATGACCGTCTCCGGACTGACGCCCAGATCCTTCGCCACGGCGTCCACCTCCTCCCGGTTGAGCCAGCCGAGACGCTTCTTGGCGCTGCGCAGGTTGAAGAAGAGCTTGCGTTGCGCCTTGGTGGTGGCCACCTTGACGATGCGCCAGTTGCGCAGGATGAATTCGTGGATCTCGGCGCGGATCCAGTGCACGGCGAAGGAGACCAGCCGCACGCCCACATCCGGATCGAACCGCTTCACCGCCTTCATCAGGCCGACGTTGCCCTCCTGGATCAGATCGGCCAGCGGCAGGCCGTAGCCGGAGTAGCCGCGGGCGATGTGAACCACGAAGCGCAGATGGGAAAGCACCAGGTGCCGCGCCGCCTCCAGGTCGTTCTCGCGGCGGTAGCGGATGGCGAGGGCCTTCTCTTCATCCGCGCTCAGTACCGGGATGCGGTTGGCCATCTGGATGTAGCTCTCCAGACTGCCCACCGGCATCGGCATGGCGATGGATGCCTCTCTTGCCATCAGTGCCTTGCTCATTTCCTTCTCCTCCCCTTCGTGATCTCCAAGCCCGATTCTAGCACTCAATCCGCGAGAGTGCTAACCATTGGACGGTGGCAGCGGAAAAAGGTTCCGGCCCACGCAAAGTGGAGAAGAATCAGGGGATTGACTACACTGATGCCCGCCTGCGAACGGCGCCGACCGGGTCCGGATCAGGCGCTGGCCGACGGGGGACAATCCGCCGAGAGGGTGAGTTCGGCCCCCTCCGCGGAGTGGATGGCGATGCGGCCCGGCCCCTGGCGCATGGCGGTGGCGAGGGCCCGCATGGCGCGCTCGAGCAGCCCCTCCAGATCGAGGTCGGCGTCGTCCAGGTTGGAGGCGATGCCGATGGAGAGGGTGATGGGCAGTCCGCCGGGCTGCAACTGCTGGACCGTCTGGCGCAACAGCTCCGCCTTTCCCTCCGCCTCCGGGGGGTGGCAGCGGGCCATGAAGAGGGTGAACTCGTCCTCCCCGCACCGCACCGCCATCTCCGAGTCGCTCAGCACCTGGCGGAGGAGCCCTCCGAGGGCCGCCAGCCCCTGCTGGGAGGCGAGGGTGCCCCGTTCGGCCCGGAGGCGGGGAAAACCGTCGATCTTGATGCGCAGGGCATGGATCGGATAGTTGTCGGGGTCGTCGAGGAGTTCGTCCCCGTGCTCCAGCAGGAAACGGATGTTGTAGAGCCCGGTGAGGCTGTCGGTGATGGTGAGGCGCTCGATCTCCCCCGCCTGCTGCTGCAGGAGGCGGTGCTGCTGGCGGATCAGCAGCAGCGAGCGGATCCGCGCCATCAGCACCTCTTCGATGATCGGCTTGGTGACGAAGTCGGAGGCGCCGGCGTGGAACACCTCCACCTGGCGCTCGGCGTTGTCCGCCATGGTCACCACCAGCACCGGCATCTCCTGGGGAGAGAGGTGGAGGTGGCTGCGGATGGCGTGCAGCAGGTCTCCGCCGGTGAGATCCCCCTGGAGGTAGAAGTCGGTGATCACCGTGTCCACCGGCTCCACCTCCTCGCCGCAGCTCTGCGCTTCCAGCAGCGCCAGCGCCTCTTCGGCGGTGGTGGTGTGGGTCACCTTGAGGCCGTGGCGCTCCATGATCTTGATCACCACCGCGGCCGCGGTCCGACTGTCCTCCACGTAGAGGACGTGCCCCACCAGGCCGGCGGTGCGGCTGGTGAAGGCCTGGACGAAATCGACGAACGCCTGGTAACCGAGAGACTTGTCGAAGTAGTCGGTGACGCCGGCGTTGAATCCCTCGCGCAGCAGGCGGCTGTTGGCGTCGCCGGAGACCACCACCACCGGTGTATAGCGGTGGTCGGGGTGCTCGCGGATGCGGCGGGTCAGCTCGAGACCGTCGCAATCCGGGAGCATGAGGGCAGTGGTGATGAGGTCGAAGCGTCTCGTCTCGAGCGCCCGGAGACCCTCCTCGGCACTGCCGCAGATGGTGACCTGCGAACTCTTCATCTCCCGGGCGAGGATACGGGAGATGATGGTGCGCGCCACTTCGGAGCCGTCGATGACGAGGATCTGCCGGTTTTTCGAGGCCATGGATGGTGGTTGCCGGATCGATTGTTGTTCTTTCTTCGAGTCGGCGCGTCGTATTCTGGTTTTTTTCGGGCCGACGCGACCATGTATAGCACAAAATGTGTGGGATCTCCAAGGCGATCTCCCGCGAACTGCACGGGGCGCTGCCCGAACGGAGGGGTGGCGGCCATCAGCCTGTCGGCCTTTGACAGGCCGTAAGGTTCCACGGGGCGGAGTGACCTTCAGCCCGAAGTCCGACGGCCTGTGCTGCGGTGCATGGGTGCACCACCGTTTTCAATGACGGCAAGTCATTGAAAACGTGAGGAAGCCGGAAATCGCATTTTCGACATCCTGCTAGTCGGGTTCCACCGAATCGAGATGGCGTCCCACCGCCAGCCAGGAGCCGCCGAGACCCAGCAGGGTGCCGCCGGCGAGAAGGGCGGCGATGGTGGAACCCTGGATGGAGAGTAGTTGCCAGGTGCTCTGGTAGAGGAGGGTGAGGCGCTGCACCGGCCCCTCGAGAAGGCCGAGGGAGAGTGCGATGAGCCCCCAGGCGATGAGACCACCCAGCAGGCCGTACCACATGCCGCTGTAGAGGAAGGGGCGCCGGATGAAGGTGTCGGTGGCGCCGATCAGCTTGGTGATGACGATCTCGTCGCGGCGGTTCTCGATCTCGAGGCGGATGGTGTTGCCGACGATCAGCAGCACGGCGAGGCCGAGCAGCCCTCCCGCCACCAGGATGCCCCGCCGGGCGATCTCCATCAGGGCGTGGAGACGCTTCACCCACTGCATGTCCAGTTGGGCCATCTCCACCTCCGGCAGTGCCTCGAGCCGCTCGAGCAGCAGTCGGACCCGGGCCGGCTCGGCGTGGCCAGGGGCGGGTGAGACGACGATGACCGCCGGGAGGGGATTCTCCTCGAGGGCGTCGAGGGCGTCGCCGAAACCGGAGAGGCGACGGAACTCGGCGAGGGCGCGAGCCCGGTCGATCACCTCCACCTCACCAACCCCCTCACGGGCGGCGATCTCGCGGCCGAGGGTCCGGACCCGCTCCTCGGTGACCTCCAGTCGGAGGAACAGGGAGATGCGGGCGCCGCCGTCCCAGCCGCCGGTGAGGCTCTGCAGATTGGTCAGGACCACATAGAGGCCGGTGGGCAGCGCCAGGGCGATGCCGATCACCGCCGCGGTCATGAGGCTGGAGAGGGGGTTGCGCCAGAGGCGACCGAGACTGGCGAAAAACATCTGGGCATGAAGGCGGAGCCAAGCCATGAAGCGGGCGGAGAGGGGGAGCTTTCCGGTGGTGGCGCCGCTGCGCCCCCCTTCCCGGCGGGCCGGCACCCCCTTGCGCTCACTGGAGCGGCGTGGCTGGCGTCG
>JALTLT010000210.1 GCA_027001815.1 Gammaproteobacteria bacterium
CTCCGGCAGGCCGGCCCCGCTCCCCGGCGCCCCCTTCCGGGCGCTCGTCGAGGCGCATGGAGAGGCCGATGCGCCGCCGCTCCATATCCACCGAGACCACCTTCACCTTGACCACGTCACCCGCCTTGACCACTTCGCGGGGGTCCTTGACGAAGCGGTCGGAGAGCTTGGAGATGTGCACCAGCCCGTCCTGGTGGACCCCCACGTCGACGAAGGCTCCGAAGTTGGTGACGTTGGTGACCACCCCCTCCAGCACCATCCCCTCCTTCAGGTCGGCAATCTCGTTCACCCCCTCCTGGAAGACGGCTGTGCGGAACTCGGGGCGTGGATCGCGCCCCGGCTTCTCCAGTTCCCCGAGAATGTCGCGCACGGTCGGTTCGCCAAACCGCTCGTCGGTGAAGTCGTTGGCGGCGAGGCTGGAGAGAAAGGCGCGGTCGCCGATCAGCGACTCCACGGTACGGCCGGTCACCCGGACGATGCGCTCCACCACCGGATAGGCCTCGGGATGAACGGCGGAGCCGTCCAGGGGGTTGTCACCACCGCGGATGCGCAGGAAGCCGGCCGCCTGTTGGAAGGCGCGCGGCCCGAGGCGGCTCACCTTCAGCAGCTCCTTGCGGTTGCGGAACGGTCCGTGGCTGTCCCGGTGGGCCACCACGTTGGCGGCGAGGGTGGGCGTGAGGCCCGCCACGCGGGCGAGCAGGGGCGCGGAGGCGGTGTTGACGTCCACTCCCACGGCGTTGACACAGTCCTCCACCACCGCGTCGAGGGTGCGACCGAGTTGCACCTGGCTCACGTCGTGCTGGTACTGGCCGACGCCGATGGAGCGGGGGTCGATCTTCACCAGCTCGGCGAGCGGATCCTGCAAGCGGCGGGCGATGGAGACGGCGCCGCGGAAGGAGACGTCGAGATCGGGGAACTCCCGGGCCGCCAGCTCGGAGGCGGAGTAGACCGAGGCACCCGCCTCGCTGACCATCACCGACTGCAGACCCAGTTCCGGGTGGCGGGCACGCAGCTCGCCCACCAGCCGGTCAGTCTCGCGGGAGGCGGTGCCGTTGCCGATCGCCACCAGCTCCACCTTGTGGCGGGTGCAGAGGGCGGCAAGGGTGGCGATGGAGGCGTCCCACTGGCGGCGCGGCTCGTGGGGGTAGAGGGTGGTGTGCTCCAGCAGCTTGCCGGTGGCGTCCACCACCACCGCCTTGACCCCGGTCCGCAGGCCCGGGTCGAGGCCGAGGGTGACCCGCTCGCCGGCCGGGGCGGCCAGCAGCAGGTCGCGCAGGTTGTCGCCGAAGACCCGGATCGCCTCCGCCTCCGCCGCCTCGCGGGCGCGGTTGACCAGCTCCAGTTCGAGCTGCCCGGCCAGCTTCACCCGCCAGGCCCAGCGCACTGCCTCCTGCAGCCAGCGGTCTGCCGCCCGCCCCTGTTGACGAATCCCGAAGGTGGCGGCGATGCGCGCCTCGCAGCAGCCGGGGGACGCGGCCGGCCCATCACTCTGCCCCTCCACCTGGAGGGCGAGGCGCAGCACCCCCTCCTTGCGCCCGCGCAGAAGCGCCAGCAGGCGATGGGAGGGAATGGCCGCGAGGGGCTCGCGGTGGTCGAAATAGTCGGAGAACTTGGCCCCGTCCCGCTCCTTCCCCTCCACCACGGACGAGCAGAGGTGGCCGCGGTTCCATACCAGCTCGCGCAGTTCGCCGAGCAGACCGGCGTGCTGGGCGGCGCGCTCGATGAAGATGTGGCGTGCCCCCTCGAGCGCCGCCTTGATGTCCGCCACCCCCTTGTCGGCGTCGACGAACGCCTCCGCGTGGCGCTCCGGGTCGATGGCCGGATCCTCCAGCAGGGTATCCAGCAGCGGCTCCAGCCCCGCCTCCCGCGCAATCTGTGCCCTGGTGCGCCGTTTCGGCTTGAAGGGGAGGTAGAGATCCTCGAGACGGGTCTTGGTGTCCGCGGCGAGGATCTCCCCTTTCAGCTCGGTGGTGAGCTGCCCCTGCTCCTCGATGGAACGGAGGATGGTCCGGCGCCGCTCCTCCAGCTCGCGCAGGTAGGCGAGGCGGCTCTCCAGCAGGCGGAGCTGGGTATCGTCCAGCCCCCCCGTCACCTCCTTGCGATAGCGGGCGATGAAGGGGACCGTGGCCCCGTCGTCCAGCAGGGCGATGGCGGCGCCCACCTGGGCGGGGCGGGCGCCCAGTTCTTCGGCGATGATCTGTTCGATGTCCATGGAATACCCCTCGGGAAGGGTGTCGCTGAAAGGCCGGAAGTCTATCAGTCGGCGAGGAGCAGGGGCAGTCTGGTCGGAAGGAAGGAAATCTGCTACCGCCCCGGCGGATGGGTGGGTGGATGGTGGCGCCCGAAAAAGAGGGCCCGGACCGGCGGGGACCCGGTCCAGGCGGAAAGGCACATCAGTCGGGGCCTCCCTGCCCCTGCCGTGGGTGGAGATCAGGGCGCGTTGCCACCCTTGGCCTTGAGGCGGGAGATACCCAGCGCCTTGAGCAGGTACTTCTCGAAGACCGGCTCGGAGGAGCCCTTCTTCATCTTGCGGATGAAGTACTTCTCGAAGGCGATCTTGGCCAGGTGGACCCACTTGCCCTTCTTGAACCAGCTCACGTTGCGCGGCGGGATCTGCGGCAGGGCGACGAAGGCGGCGCCCGTGTCGCCCATGTCGGCCAGGCAGATGGCGTTCCAGGTGGCGTGGCGGTGAGGCTCCTTGCCCTCCAGCTCGTCCTTGATGTTCTCCACGATGGCAGTGACCATCGACTCGATCATGTAGCCGGTCTTGGGCGCACCGGTGGGCACCGGGGTCGCCTCCACCGGCGGGATGGCGATGCAGACGCCCGCAGAATAGATGTTGGGGTACTTGGGACTGCGCTGGTGCTCGTCGACGATGACGAAGCCGCGGGGGTTGCAGAGCCCCTCCACCGAGGCGACCGCGTCGACCCCCTTGAAGGCGGGCAGCATCATGGAGAACTTGAACTCCAGCTCGTGCTCGCGGGCCACCTCGCCCTTGTCGTCCAGTTCGGCCACGAACATCTTGCCCTCTTCCACCCTGGTGGTCTTGGCGTTGGTGATCCACTTGATGTGGCGCTGGCGCATCTCCGACTCCAGCATGCCCTTGGAGTCGCCCACGCCGCCCAGGCCCAGATGGCCGATGTAGGGCTCGGAGGTGACGAAGGTGATCGGCACCTTGTCACGCAGCTTGCGCTTGCGCAGATCCGCATCGACGATGAAGGCGAACTCGTAGGCAGGCCCGAAGCAGCTCGCAAAGGGCATGGCGCCGATCACCACGTGCCCCGGGTTCTCGAGGAACTTCTGGTAGTCCTCCCAGGCATCGAGGGCGTGGTCCACCGTGCAGATGGACTTGGTGAAACCGCCGTTGGGGCCGGCACCTTCCACCTCGTCGAAGGCGAGCTTGGGACCGGTGATGATCACCAGGTAGTCGTAGTCGAGCGTCTCCCCGTCGCCGAACACCAGCCGGTTGTTCTCGGCGTCGATCTGCTGGGCGCTCTTGGCGATGAAATCGATCCCCTTGCGCTCCAGGTAGGGGCGCAGGGGGAAGGTGATGTCGGCGCGGGTGCGCCAGCCGACCGCCACCCAGGGGTTGGACGGAACGAACTGGAAATCCTCCGCCGCGTTGACCACCGTGACCCGGTGGCTGCGAGGCAGGGCGTCGCGCATTTCGTAGGCGGCGGGCAGACCGCCGGTACCTGCGCCGAGAATGACGATATGGGCCATGTGATGACTCCTCCAGAACTCGGTGAAAAGATGGTTGCCGAATCGCGTTCGGCAAGAGCAAGGAATCTCTGGATTTATTCAGGGATTCCTGCGGCACAGGGACGTGCCGCCAAAATCAATCACCGCGGGTGATTGATTTTGCAAGGGAGCCGAAAACCGCGCTTTTCGGCTCCCGTACTCTGACAGTTCAGGAATGAATTGTTCAGAGTTTCCGTAACAGTATCGACGCGGGATGCGCGTCTCTTTTCCTGGGGGGGCAACGCCCCTCTCTGCCGGATCGAGCCGGCAGCTCTGCACTTCCATGGCGCTGGAGATGCCGGTCACGGACGGTGCCGACACCCCCGAGAATCAGTCGAGCGGTCGCTTGATGCTGATCGCCCCGCGCAGATCGCCCGGCTTGTAACCCCGGGCCTCGTCATGCGGATAGTGAGCGGCGAGCTGGGCCTTCACCTCCCCGTGGACCGCCTGGTCGTCACCATGACAGTTGGTGCAGACCGGCTTGACGCCGAGTGCCTTCATGAACCGGAAATAGCGTCCGCCGGGCTCCTCGACGATCTCGTGGTAGGCCATCTCCTTGAGGGGTTCGCCCCTGGCCCTGCGCTCCTCGAACATGGCCAGCACCTTCTGCTCCCAGGCGTCGGGCATGCCGAGCATGGGATTGCGCACCCTCGTACCCACCCGGGTGATACGCCAGCCGGTCTCGCGCGAGAGGCGACCGGCGATGGCAGGCGCCTTGTCCTTGCAGACGGAGATGGCACCCGCCGGGCCTCTGGCCTTCATCTCCTGTTTCAACGTACCCCCAAGCTCCTTGAGCAGCTTCATGGTAATCATCTTGGCCTCGGTTGCCATGACGACCGGATCGCTCCCCGCCAGGGCGCCCTGGGGCACCACCACCATCAGGAGCAGGGCCGGCAGCCAGCCGCGCTTTCGATACATGTCGTTTCTCCTCCGGTACGGCATCTGGAGAGGG
>JALTLT010000211.1 GCA_027001815.1 Gammaproteobacteria bacterium
GGGTACCCCCTCTTCCCGCCGCCCCGTCATGCCACCCGCTCCGCCAGGGCGCGACCGTAGATCGCCATCAGCATCCGGTAGTTGGCCTCCTCGTCGTAACAGCGCTCGTAGTCGCGCCGGGCGCTCCGCCCGAGCCGTTCGAGCCTCTCCCCGTCGTGCCACGCGCGGCGCACCGTCGCAAGCAGGTCCTGCGGATCCCCCGGCGCGAAGAGGAGGCCGTTCTCCCCGTCCCGTACCAGGGAGGGGAGAGAATCGACCCGCGCCGCGGCCACCGGGGTGGCGTGGGCGAAGGCCTCGATCACAGCCATGCCAAAGGTCTCGGGGCAGATGGAGGGGAGCACCAGGAGCCGGGCATCGCCGAGCGCCTCCAGCACCGTTTCCCGCGACTGCTGACCATGAAAGCGGATGGCGCGGACTCCGGCGGCAAGGACACGCGCCTCCAGAGGGCCGCGCAACGGCCCATCACCGTAGATGTGGAGTTCAGGAGCCCTCTCACCCCAGGCGAGCCAGGCCTCCACGAGGGACTCCACTCCCTTCTCTGCCGAGAGGCGGCCAACATACAGCGTCCGCTCGGCCCGCTCCTTCCAGGGAAGAGGCCCTGCGCCCGGCCTCGGAAAGAAGTGGGGCTTCACATGCAATCTTGCCGCCGGCAATCCAGCCTCCTCCATTCGCCTCCTCTGATGCTCCGACAGGACGATGAACCCTTCCACCTGCCGGTGCCAGGTCCCGGTCCGCCGGTGCAGGGCGATGGCCATGGCCGGCGGCAGCGTGGCGGCCAGGCCACCCCGATAGCAGCGGTGGCGCAGGGCCGGCAGGACACTCCGCCGATCGAGACAGTCGTAACAGGGCCGCCCACGGCGCAGGGGGACGCCGGCGGCGCAGAAGAGGCGGTAGTTGTGCAGGGTGAGCACCCGCGCCCCGAGCCCGCACAGGGCGGGGAAGATGGCGGGCGAGAGGCGCGGAAAGGTGTTGTGCACATGGATCACGTGGGGCCGGAACCGCTCGGCCATCTGCCGCAGGCGGCGCGCCGCGAAGGGGTTCCAGGGGGTGCCGAGGGCACCCCGCAGGGTGCCCCGCCAGCCGGCGGCGGCCAGCTCGTCGCTGTGGGTGAAGAAGGTCTCGAGCCGATGGCCGCGCCGCGCCAGCATCTCTCCCTCCAGGTCGACCACCCGCCCCTCGCCCGAGGGGGAGTCGGAGCGGTAGTGGTTGTGCACCAGCAGGATCCGCAACGGCCCGTCAGTAGGCGTTCTCATGCACGAAACCCTTCCAGAGGGTGAGCCACAGGATGCGCAGATCGAACCAGACCGACCAGTGCTCGATGTAGTAGAGATCGTACTCGATGCGCCGCTCCATCTTGTCGAGGGTGTCGGTCTCACCCCGCCAGCCGTTCACCTGCGCCCAGCCGGTGATGCCCGGCTTCACCTTGTGGCGCAGCATGTAGGCGTCGATCTTCTCCTTCCACGCCTCGTTGTGCTCCACCGCGTGGGGTCGCGGCCCCACCAGGGACATGCGACCCTGCAGGACGTTGATCAACTGCGGCAGCTCGTCGAGGCTGGTGCGGCGCAGGAGACGCCCCACCGGGGTACAGCGCGCGTCGTCCCGCCGTGCCGGCGTCACCTGCCCCTCCGGCTCGTCATGCAGATACATGGTGCGGAACTTGTAGATGCGGATCGGCCGCCCGTCCCAGCCGTGGCGGGTCTGGACGAACAGCACCGGTCCCGGCGAGGAGAGTTTCACCGCCACTGCGATGACGACCATCAGGGGGCCGGCCACAGCCAGGATCAGCAGCGCCAGGAAACGATCCTCGATCGCCTTCACCAGCCGGTTGATCCCTCTCATGGGGGTCACGGAGATATCGAGGATGGGGGTGCCGGCGATGGCGGTCACCGAGTAGTTGAGCAACTGGAAGCCGAAGATGTTGGGTACGAAGCGGACCGTCACGGTACTGAAGCGCAGGGCGTGCAGGGCCGAGCGGATGCGGTGCTCCGCCCGCAGCGGCAGGGTGAGCCACACCTCGTCGCACTCACCCGCCTCGACCCGTTGCGCCACCTCGTCCACACCTCCGAAGACCTGCACCCCCTCCACCTCCCGGCGCCAGAGGCGACGGTCGTCGTCCAGGTAACCCACCACCCGGTAGCCGCTCTCCGGACTGGTTGCCAGCCGCCGCGCAACCTCCCGACCCAGATCGCCGGCACCCACCAGCAACACCCGGCGGGCCAGCACACCACTGCGACGGAGATGGTGGAGGATCAGGACCACCAGCAGATGGTGGCACCAGACGGCCACCGCCCCCGACACCCCCCAGGCCACGTACCAGACCCGGGAGTAGAACTCCGCCTGTTTGAGCAGGAAGGCAAACAGCAGCAGCAGGGCGAGAACGCTCCCCCACGCCAGCACCACCTTGCCCGCCAGCCAGCCCAGCTCGCGCCACTGCCAGGTGCGGTAGAGTCCGAAGAGGGGGAAGAGCACCATCGCCGCCAGCGCCGCCATGAAGACCGCCACGTGGTAGTTGGCGTGGATCGGCCCGAAGTCGAAACCGTGCCGGAAGTACCAGGCTCCGTAGCCCGTGAGCAGGACCAGCAGGGCATCGCCGAGCCTGGCGAGGCGCCCGACGGTGGCGCTGCTCTCTCTGAGTATCGGGCGCTCCATGATCCCCCGTTCATGCGAGATTCGGGCCAGCATACCATTGCCCCGGAAACGATCGTGCCTCATGATTCCCCACAGTCCAGCCAGACGGTCGCCCCCGTATCCACCGGGGTCCCTCGGTCCGCCTCGCGGCCGGAGTCCGAACCGCGGCGTGACTGAAGCCGCAAGCAAGGCGGGCCGATAACCCCGGAACGGGAGAGGCGGGCGCCCACCGGCGCAAGCATCACCAACCGCTTCGACGAAGGCGATGAAACGAGGATCATGAAAAGGACGGCAAAACACCTGCTGTTGGGATTGCCCCCGATCTTCGCATCGTGGTGGATGGTCAGCAACCCCGCTCTCTCCGCCGATCCCGCGGAGATCCTTCTGCGCCTCCCTCCTCTCCTGCTCTGGACGGGGCTGATTCTTCTCCTCTTCAGACGCGGCCTGGGCCACCACGCAGTCGCCGGCTACGCCCTTTTCATCCTGACCATGCTGGCCGACCAGCTCAATTTCGGGGATACCTCGCCCGCCATCCAGCTCGCCTACTTCTCGCTCGCCACCCTCGCGCTGGTCCCGCTGCTGCTGCTCCGCGCCGTCACCCCTCCGCGGCTCGCCTGGCTGCACGGCACCGGCGCCCTGCTGCTGCTCCTGCCCCTCTTCCTGGTCCCCTTCTTCTACATCGTCCACGCCCTCGAGTTCGGCACGGAGGTCACGCCCGACGCCCTCTATGCGGTTCTCCAGACCAATGCAGGCGAGGCCCTGGAGTTCCTGCGGACCCAACTCCCCGCCAGATCACTGGCGGCCGCTGCCGCCCTGCTGCTCCTGGTCGGCGCCCTCGCGCTGGGTCAGCAGAAGAGTCGTCATCAGGGAAGGGCCATGCTCCCCCTGTCCGCCATCCTTCTGCTCGCCTCCTCGGTAACCTGGGCGGTAGGGAGTGAACCCCGCATCTACTCCCTTACGAGAGACGCCATCGCCACCTACGAGGAGGAACTCTCCCGCTTCCTCGCCCTGCAGGAACGGGTCAGGCAGGCCGGTTTCCGGCCGCAGGCCACCAAGAGCGGAGAGGGCGAAACCTACGTGGTGGTGATCGGCGAGTCCCTGAACCGCGACCACATGAGTCTCTACGGCTATCCACGGGAGACCACACCGCAACTCGATACCCTGGCGAAACAGGGGAAGCTGCTGGTCTTCCGGGAGGCCTTCGCCTCCCACACCCACACCATGCAGACGCTCTCCCTGGCACTCACCGAGGCCAATCAGAGTAACGGTCTCGGCTATTTCGACGCCCCCTCCCTCGTCAACGTCCTGCAGGCCGCCGACTTCCGGGTCGACTGGATCACCAACCAGGCCCGCTTCGGCCCGTGGGACAACCTCGTATCGGTGATCGCCCGCCAGGCCGACACCCTGACTTCCATCAACCACATGGTCGGCAGGGAGATCCGGACGAGCCGTCACGACGATGCCGTCGTCCCCCACTTCGTCCGGTTGATCGAGGAGAGGACCTCCCGTAACCGCGCGATCTTCATCCATCTGATGGGGAGCCATGGCGACTACTGCGAGCGGACACCTCCGGAGCAGAGGGTCTTCGACTCTCCGCTCGATACCGCCCTGTTCGGCAAGATGGCGGAAAGAGCCGACCTGCGCTCCCTGATCAACTGCTACGACGACAGCGTCCGCTTCAACGACTCGGTGATATCACGCCTGCTGACGGCACTGCAGCGGAAAAAGGGTGTCTCGGCGCTCCTCTACTTCGCCGACCACGGCGAGGACGTCTTCGGCCGGCGTGGCCACAATTCCACGACCTTCAGCTTCCCCATGACGAGGATCCCGCTGCTGCTGTGGCTCTCCGAGGGGTATCGGCAACGCTACCCCGACCGCACCCGGATACTCGCCGCCCATACGGAGGCGCTCTTCAGTAACGACCGGATCCACGACACCGTGCTCGGCCTGGCCGCTGTCCGGACCCCGCACCACGACGCCCGAAACGATCTCTCCTCTGCCGAGTACCGTCTCGATCCCCCGCAGGCCCTTACCCTCCACGGCCAGCGCC
>JALTLT010000212.1 GCA_027001815.1 Gammaproteobacteria bacterium
CGGTTTTCCGGCTCACCCCTGCCGCCAACGCCCCCGGGAGGGCCTTCCCGCCTCTCGGGGCGGAGTGACCTTCAGCTTGAAGTCCGACAGGCTGCCAGTCTCATTGAAAACGTGAGGAAGCCGGAAATCGCATTTTCGGCTTCCGGCGTCGAAAAAGGCCAGGATGGCCCATTTCAACATCCTGCCAAGTCTCCCCCATTCCCCGCCGACCGGCGTTGGCCATTTTTCCGAGCCGCGTGCCGGGATGCGAGGCCGACCTCCCTGAACGGTTCCTCCCCGTCAAGCCACCCCCACCCGTTCTCATGCTCGTCGCGCCTCCGCCTCCCGTGGAGGTGAGGGAGCGAGGCGGGGGGATACCTGCCCATCGCCAGGCGCACCGTCCAATCTTCTCATTTCTCCCCCGGCGCGGTATCCTTTGCAGATGAACATCAACTTCCTGGAATTCGAGCAGCCGATCGCGGAACTCGAGGCGAAAATCGAGGAACTGCGCCTCGTCGGCGACGACAACGAGATCAACATCGGCGAGGAGATCGCCCGTCTCGAGGCCAAGAGCCGGACCCTCACCGAACAGATATTCTCCAATCTCTCCCCCTGGCAGGTCTCCCAGCTCGCCCGCCATCCGCAACGGCCCTACACCCTCGACTACCTGGAGCGCATCTTCACCGATTTCCAGGAGCTGCACGGCGATCGCGCCTTCGCCGACGATCGCGCCATCGTCGGCGGACTCGCCCGCCTCGATGGCAGGCCGGTGATGGTGATCGGTCACCAGAAGGGAAGGGACACCCGGGAGAAGGTCCAGCGCAATTTCGGCATGCCACGGCCCGAGGGGTATCGCAAGGCGATGCGGCTGATGCAGATGGCGGAGCGGTTCGGCCTGCCCGTTCTCACCTTCATCGACACCCCCGGCGCCTATCCGGGGGTCGGAGCGGAGGAGCGGGGACAGAGCGAGGCGATCGCCCGCAACCTCTTCGTCATGGCGGGGCTCAAGACCCCCATCGTCTGTACCGTCATCGGCGAGGGGGGTTCCGGGGGCGCGCTCGCCATCGGCGTGGGCGACCGGGTGATGATGCTGCAGTACAGCACCTACTCCGTCATCTCCCCCGAGGGGTGCGCCTCGATCCTCTGGAAGAGCGCCGAGAAGGCGCCCGAGGCGGCCGAGGCGATGGGCATCACCGCGGAACGTCTCAGGGAGCTGGGGCTGGTGGACGAGGTGATCCCCGAGCCGCTGGGGGGGGCGCATCGGGATGTGGATGCCATCGCCCAGTCCCTCAAGTTCGCCCTCAAGGAGGCCCTGGAGCGGCTCGATTCCGTGCCCCCGGACAAGCTGCTGGACAGCCGCTACCAGCGGTTGATGGGCTTCGGCATCTACAACCAGTAGCCGGAGTCCGCTGCGCCAGCCCCGCCAGGGGCCCTGGAAAGCCTCTCCATGGGCTTTTTCAGGCCGGGAGTGAAATACGCGATTGCCCGCTCCCGCAGCGGATCCCCCACGTCCGACAGGTTGTCGGAATTCGGTGTTTTCGGCAGCCTGCCAGAAGAGCCGGCGACATGTCCTTGCAACTCTCCCATTTCAAGGAACAGCTCCTCGCCTTCGGTGAGCCGGGCGTTCTGTGGGTCGCCTTCAGCGGCGGCCTCGACTCCAGTGTCCTGCTCCACGCCCTCGTCCAACTGCGTGAGGAACTGCCCCGTCTCGACCTGCGCGCCGTTCACGTCAACCACGCTCTCCACCCGGATGCCGATCGGTGGGAGGCGTGGTGTGAGGGTCGGTGCAACGCCCTTCGGGTTCCCTTCACCCGGCTGCGCGTGAGGGTCGAGGAGGGGAAGGGGCCCGAAGGGGGCGCTCGACAGGCGCGCTATGCCGCCTTCGAGGCGCTTCTGGGGAAGGGCGAGTGGCTGGCCACCGCCCACCATCGGGACGACCAGATGGAGACGGTTCTGCTTCGGCTGATGCGGGGTACCGGCGTCGAAGGCCTGGCTGGCATTCCCCCGTGCCGTCCCCTGGGGCGGGGCCTGGTGGTACGTCCGCTGCTCCCCTTCGAACGGCAGGCGTTGCGGGCCTGGGCCGAAGAGGAGGGGCTGACCTGGCTCGAGGACCCGGCCAATCTCGACACCTCCGCAGACCGCAATCTGCTCCGTCACCGGGTGATCCCCCTGCTGCGAGAGCGCTGGCCGACCGCCGCCCGCCAGGTGGCGCGGGCCGCGGATCACTGCCGCGACGCAGCCGAGGTGCTGGCCGGGGAGGAGGCGAGGCTCCTGGCGTCCCTGGAGGATGGCGAGGGAACCCTGTCCATTTCCGCGCTGCTCGCCCAGCCGGCTCCCCGCCGTGCCCGTATCCTCAGGGCCTGGCTGCATGGACGGGGATGCAGGATGCCCCCTGCCCGATGGCTGGAGAGGCTGGACCGGGAGGTGTTGCGGGCGCGTCCGGATGCCGAACTCCGTCTGCCCCTGGATGGTCGGTGGGTCCACCGCTATCGTGACCGGCTCTGGCTGGTCCAGTCCCCAACCGCCTCCCTGGCTCGCCTGCGACTCCCCTGGGACCCCTCCGGGCCCCTCGAGATCCCGCAGGCGGGCCTGCGCCTCGAGCTGCGGCCGAGTCGGGGAGCGGGAATCGATCAGCGGCTGATCGAGACGGGGCCGCTCCAGGTGCGGTTCCGGCAGGGGGGGGAGCGTCTGGAGAGTGTCGATGGACACCACCGGCCGCTCAAGAAGCTGCTTCAGGAAAGGGGTGTACCCCCCTGGGAGCGCGGGAGAATTCCGCTCCTGGAGTGCCGGGGAGAACTGGTGGCCGCGGGGCGGCTCTGGATCTCGCCCCACTGGCGGGCGAGGCCGGGGGAGGAGGGGTTGGAGATTGTTACATCCAGCATTCAGGTGTCACCGTAATCTACGGAATTGAAACGATTTATCTGGGGGTGTTCATCCTTCCGTCCGCTTCCGCACGCCACTCCCGTCCGGTGCCTTTTTCATTGAGAAGAGCAGGCGATTCTGTTACCTTGTAATGCCATCGCGCGTCGCCTCCCGGGCTCCGCCGTCTCTACCCCTTTTCCATTTTTCAGGTTCCAACATGACCCGATTCATATTCGTCACCGGTGGTGTGGTCTCCTCTTTGGGCAAGGGGATCGCCGCCGCCTCGCTGGGTGCCATCCTCGAGGCCCGGGGCCTCAAGGTGACCATGCTCAAGCTGGACCCCTACATCAATGTCGACCCCGGCACCATGAGCCCCTTTCAGCACGGCGAGGTGTACGTCACCGCCGACGGTGCCGAGACCGACCTGGATCTGGGTCACTACGAGCGCTTCATCAGCACACCGATGGGCAAGCGCAACAACTTCACCACCGGACAGATCTACGAGACGGTGATCCGCAAGGAGCGGCGGGGCGAATACCTGGGCAGTACCGTCCAGGTGATCCCGCACATCACCGACCAGATCAAGGAGTCGATCCGCCAGGCGGCCGATCCCGACCACGACGTGGTGATGGTGGAGATCGGTGGCACGGTGGGTGACATCGAGTCGCTGCCGTTCCTCGAGGCGATCCGGCAGATGGGGGTGGAGCTGGGCCACGAGCGGGCGCTGTTCATCCACCTCACCCTGGTGCCCTATATCCCCTCGGCGGGGGAACTCAAGACCAAGCCGACCCAGCACTCGGTGAAGGAGCTGCGCTCCATCGGTATCCAGCCCGACGTGCTGCTGTGCCGTGCCGACCGCCCCATTCCGGAGGGGGAGCGGAAGAAGATCGCCCTCTTCACCAACGTGGCCGAGGAGGCGGTGATTCCCGCCATCGACGTGGACAACATCTACAAGATTCCCCTCTGGCTGCACCGGCAGCGGCTCGACGAGATCGTGGTGCGGAGGCTGGGCATCGAGGTCCCCGCCGCCGACCTCACTGCCTGGGAGGAGGTCGTGGAGACCATGGCCAATCCGGAAGGGGAAGTGACCGTGGCCATGGTGGGCAAGTACGTGGACCTCACCGAGTCCTACAAGTCCCTCAACGAGGCGCTGACCCATGCCGGCGTCAAGAACCGGCGCAGGGTGAACATCGTCTACGTGGATTCGGAGGAGATCGAGCAGCAGGGGTGTGGCTGTCTCGCCGGGGCCGACGCAATCCTGGTACCGGGCGGCTTCGGCATGCGGGGCGTGGAGGGGAAGATCCAGGCGGCCCGCTACGCCCGGGAACAGGGGATCCCCTATCTGGGCATCTGCCTCGGCATGCAGGTGCTGGTGATCGAGTACGCCCGCCACTGCGCCGGTCTCGATGGTGCCCACAGCACCGAGTTCGATCCCGATACGCCCCACCCGGTGATCGCCCTGATCACCGAGTGGATGGACGCCGACGGCTCCCTCGAGCGCCGCGACCAGAACTCCGATCTGGGCGGCACCATGCGTCTCGGCGCCCAGAAGTGCCGGCTCAAGGACGGCACTCGCATCCGCGAGATCTACGGTGCCGAGGTGGTGGAGGAGCGCCACCGCCACCGCTACGAATTCAACAACACGTACGCCATCCGGCTGGAGGAGGCGGGCCTTGTGATCTCCGGCCGTTCCCTGGACGGCAGCCTGGTGGAGGTGGTGGAGTTGCCCGATCACCCCTGGTACATCGGCTGCCAGTTCCACCCGGAGTTCACCTCCACGCCCCGGCGGGGCCACCCCCTCTTCACCAGCTACATCGCCGCG
>JALTLT010000213.1 GCA_027001815.1 Gammaproteobacteria bacterium
GACTGATCCTGGTGTCGGCGCGCTGGTTCGCCGATCGGGTGGACAGTCTGGGCCGGGACCTGACCGAGGGGGTCGGCCGGATGCTGACGGAGAACCGGCCGGTGGAGTTCCACTGGAACGGCCCTGCCGAACTGCGGGAGGTGGCGGACAAGCTCACCCGGCTCTCCCGTACCCATGCGCAGAACGCTCAGGCGCTGATGGAGCATGCCCGGGCCCTGGAGACCTCCAACCGGTTCAAGTCGGAGTTCCTGGCCAATGTCTCCCACGAGCTGCGCACACCACTCAACTCGATCCTCCTGCTGTCCAAGCTGTTGGCGGAGAATAGTGAAGGCAACCTGCGGGAAGAGCAGCTTCGGCAGGCACGGGTGATCCACGATGCGGGCTTCCATCTCCGTTCCCTCATCGACAACATCCTCGATCTCTCCCGCATCGAGGCGGGACGCTGCAAGGTCGTGCTGGGGAAGGTGGATGTGGCGGAGGTGGTGGCGGACGTGGCGCGATTCATGCGTCCGCAGTTCGAGGAGCGGGGGCTCACCTTCGAGGTGGAGATTCCCGATCCTCCTCCCCCCCTGCTGGAGAGCGACGAGGAGAAATTGCGCCAGATCCTCACCAACCTGCTCTCCAACGCCCTCAAGTTCACCGCCCGGGGTGGGGTCACCGTGCGCCTCGAGGCTACCCGGGGGGAGCGCGCCATCCGCTACCCGCTGGCCATCGAGGTGCGGGACACGGGAATCGGCATTCCCCCCGAACAGCAGGAGAAGATCTTTCACGCCTTCCAGCAGGTGGACGGTTCGACCCGCAGGCGTTACGGCGGTACCGGGCTGGGGCTGGCCATCAGCCGCCAGCTTGCCGACCTTCTGGGGCTGGAGATCGCCCTCGAGAGCGAACCCGGCAAGGGTTCCCGCTTCATCCTCTATCTTCCGGGCGAGCCCCCGGAGGAGGCGCGATCACTCGCCGAGACCGGGGGAGAGGAGGCGGGCCGGCAGGGAAAGGTACCGCTGGAGGCCCTGCCCCGGCCGGTTGTCGCACCTCTGCCCGTACTGCTGGTGGAGCACGAGGTGGGCGCGATGCTGGGGTTGACCACCCGCATCGGCGAGGCGGGTGGCGTGGCCACGGTTGCGCTGAATCTCGACGAGGCGCTGGAGGCTCTGCAGGAGGAGCAGCCCTCTCCCGCCGTTGTGCTCATCGACTGTGCGATGCCGGACTACCGCGGCGCCGAGACGGTGGCGGCGCTGCGTCGGGAAGGTGAAGAGGGGTTGCGGGTGATCCTGCTTCACAGGCAGGATGAAGAGCCGGAGCCGGCCGGCGAGGATGGACGCTGGGTACTGGGTGGCAGTGTCGAGTCCCTCTCCGGGCTGCTCGCGGGAAGGTGAAACTCCGACGGGCGGTCGGCACCGTTTTCAATGGCGGAGAGTCGGAGGAAACGTGAGGGAACGGGAAACCGCATTTTCCGGTCCCGGGGCGAAAGGGCCGAGGGGGCGGCTTTTTCGACATCCTGTTGAACATCGGGAGGAAGAGGTGACCAACGGCAAGCGATACGACGGTTTCCGGGTATTGATCGTCGACGACAACGAACACAACCTGTTCAGCCTGCGCACCCTGTTGCAGAAGTACATGCCGGGGCTGGAGATCCTCGAGGCCGATTCCGGCGCCCGTGCCCTGGAGATCGCCATGCACCAGGAGGCGATCGACCTGGTGATCCTCGACGTGCAGATGCCCGAGATGGACGGTTTCCAGGTCGCCTCGCTGCTGAAGGCGCGCAAGCGGACCCGGGAGATCCCGATCATCTTTCTCACCGCAGCGTTCAAGGCGGACGAGTTTCAGCAGCGCGGTTTCGAGATCGGCGCCGTGGACTATCTGCTCAAGCCCATCGACGACAACCTGCTGGTCAACAAGATCGGCACCTACTTCCGCCTCATCGAGAAGGAACGCAGTCTCAACCAGGAGCTGGAACGCAAGGTGCGGGAGCGCACCGAGGAACTGGAGCGGAGTCGCCGCTACCAGGAGAACATCATCGACACCATGGGCGAGGCGCTGCTGCTGCTGGATCCTGAGGGGCGCATCAAGTTCGCCAATCCGGCCGCCAGCCGCATGCTCGGCTACGCGGTCGAGGAGCTTGCCGGCATGACCATAGGTGATCTGTTCGAGGAGGAGGATCGGGAACAGGCAGGCGCCTTCATGGGCACCTGGCTGGAGGCCCTGATCCGCACCGGCGTGATCCGTGACATACCGGCCCGCTTCGTCGCCCGCGACCAGCGACGGGTGCCGGTGCTCTTTTCCCGGACCGCCATGAAGGATGGAGAGGGTCACATCACCGACATCATCTGCATCGCCAAGGACATGACCGGCTATGTCCCGGTGCAGGATGTCGAGACGGAATAGCGGGGCGTCAGTCCCGACGACGAAACGGGACCACCGCCCGGAATATGGAGTGACCGAAGATGACTGAACGATCCGACGACCACATGCCGCAGGAGGAGCTGCCCTCCGAGGAGGACACCCAGCTCACCGCAAATGCGCTCAAGGCGATGGCCCACCCCCTGCGCTGGAAGATTCTCTGCACCCTGGGGGACCGGGAACTCTCGGTCTCCGAGATCATGGCGCGAGTGGGCACCTCGCAGAGCAACGTCTCCCAGCATCTCGACCAGTTGCGCAGCAAGAACATCCTCGTGGCGCGCAAGGAGTCCAACCGCATCTACTACCGGATCCGCAATGCCCAGTTGCTGACACTGATCGGTACCATGCGCGAGGTTCTCTGCCCGGCCAACCTGGACGAGTAAGGCCAATCGCCGGGCACGGCTTGCCCGGACGGCCTCCTGGGGTATGATGGCGGGCCAGAAGAAGTGCAGGGCCGCCACGCCCCGGGCTACCCCGTCACCGGGATCCATCCGGGGGAGGAGGCCGGGCACGGGGAAGGCGCGGTCGCCGCTTGGCCGGCCGTCGCCTTGCGGGGATGGGCCCCGACCCTTGGAGCCCTGGTCGCTCCGTCACCTCCCCCTCGCGGGGGAGAAACCGCCGCCGGGAGGGGGAGATGCGAATCGTGTTGATAATCCTGGTCGTACTCATCGTGCTGCTGGGACTGGTGTTCACCGTCCTCAACGCCGAGCCCGTGACCGTCGACTACTACTACGGGACCGTCACCATCCCGTTGGCCATGGTGATCGTCCTGGCCACCGCTGCCGGCGCCCTCCTGGGGCTGCTCGCCGGGATGGGTTCGGTGCTGCGGCTGCGTCGGCAGGTGGTGCGTCTTCGGCGTCAGGTGACGCTCGCCGAGAAGGAGATCAACAACCTGCGCACCCTGCCCATCAAGGACGTACACTGAGATGACAGAGCTGCTCTGGTTGCTGTTGCCCGTGGCGGCGTTTTCCGGCTGGCTGGTCGGAAGGCGGGGCAGCGGGCGGCAGACCGACCAGGGCTGTGCGCAGATCAATTCCGACTACTTTCGTGGTCTCAACTATCTCCTCAACGAGCAGCCCGACAAGGCGGTCGAGGTCTTCATCCGCATGGTGGAGGTGGACAGCGATACCGTCGAGACCCATCTCGCGCTGGGAAACCTGTTCCGCCGGCGGGGCGAGGTGGATCGTGCCATTCGCATCCACCAGAATCTCATTGCGCGTCCAGCCCTGAGTGCCGTGCACCGCTCCCAGGCACTGCTCGAACTGGCCGAGGACTACATGAAGGCGGGGGTACTCGATCGTGCCGAGAACCTGCTGCGTGAGCTGCTCGATCTGGATGTCCACGTGGAGAAGTCGCTGCGCAACTTGCTGGAGATCTACCAGCAGGAGCAGGAGTGGGAACAGGCCATCGAGGTGTGTCAGAAACTGCAGGAGCGTTCCCGCGAACCGCTCGGTGCCACCATCGCCCAGCTCCACTGCGAACTGGTGGAGGCGGCGTTGACCGAGGGGGAGTGGGCACTGGCCCGCGCCTCCCTGAAGAAGGCACTCTCCGTCGACCGCAACTGTGTCCGTGCCTCCATCCTTCAGGGAGAGTTGCATCAACGGCGAGGGGATTGGCGGCGGGCCATCAAGGCGTGGGAGCGGATCGCGCAGCAGGATGTCGCCTTTCTTCCCGAGGTGCTGGGGCGGCTGGAGGAGGCCCATCGCCGCTGCGACACCCTGCCCGCCTATACCGCCTTTCTCCGCCAGATGGCGGATCGCTACTGCGGAGTGGCCCCCCTTCTTCGACTGGTGCGCCTGGAGGGCGAGCATGGTGCGGAGACCAGCGAGCGGGTGCGGGAGCTGCTGGGGCGCTGTCCCTCCGTGCAGGCGATGAAGTACCTCATCGAGTACGAACTGCGGGATGCCAGCGGCGCCTCTCGCGAGGATCTCCAGTCGCTCCATCGCCTGGCGGAACGGATCCTGGAGGATAAACCCGCCTACGTATGCGGCAGTTGCGGTTTCAGCGGACGTTCGCTCCACTGGCAATGCCCGAGCTGCAAGAGCTGGAACAGCATCAAGCCGGTCCCTTCCGTGGTGACCGGGTTCGAGGCGTAGCACGCAGGGGTGTTGCGTATCTGTCAGGAAGTTGAAAAAGGCCGTCCTGGCCTTTTTCAACGCCGGAAGCCGAAAATGCGATTTCCGGCTTCCTCACGTTTTCAATGAGGCCAGCAGCCTGTCGGACTTCAAGCTGAAGGTCACTCCGCCCCGAGAGGCGGGA
>JALTLT010000214.1 GCA_027001815.1 Gammaproteobacteria bacterium
CCGAAGGAACAGTGTTGCGGAATGCCCAAGATGGAGCTGGGCGATCTCGACGCGGTGGAGCGATCGAAGGAGGCGAACATCCCGGTGCTGGCGAAGCTGGTGGATGAAGGCTGGGATCTGGTCGCGGCCGTCCCCTCCTGTGTCCTCCAGTTCAAGCAGGAACTGCCACTGCTCTTCCCCGACGACCCCGAGGTGAAGAAGGTGGCCGAGGCCTTCTACGATCCCTTCGAATATCTCGCCCTGCGCCACAGGGCGGGCCGGCTCAACACCGACTTCCGCCAGCCACTGGGCAAGGTCTCCTACCATGTGGCCTGCCACCAGCGGGTGCAGCGGATCGGCATGAAGACCCGTGACATTCTCTCCCTCGTGCCCGATACCACGGTGGAGGCGATCGAACGCTGTTCCGGGCACGATGGTACCTATGCGGTCAAGAAGGAGTACCGGCCGTTTGCAGTGAAGATCGGTCGACCGGTGGTCAACCGGGTCAAGCAGGCGACCCCCGACCACTTCACTTCCGATTGTCCCATGGCGGGCCACCATGTGGCCCAGGGACTCGAGTCGCAGATTGCCGAGCACCCCCTGCGGCTGCTGAGAAAGGCCTACGGCGTGTGAGCGTTGCGCCGCGACCGGGTGATCACTATCTGGAACATCGAGAGAGGTAAAGGTCATGGCAGAGGGATATCACGAGCCGATCGAGGAGATCACCGACGAGGCACGCGACATGCACCGTGCCCTCATCTCCCTGCGCGAGGAGCTGGAGGCGGTGGACTGGTACAACCAGCGGATCGACGCGACGAAGGATTCGGAGCTTCGCGCCATCCTCGTCCACAACCGGGACGAGGAGAAGGAGCACGCGGCGATGGTGCTTGAGTGGATCCGGCGCCACGACCCCACCTTCGACAAGGAGTTGCGCGACTGGCTCTTTACCGACAAGCCCCTGGCCCACGGCCCAGACTGAAATTCCGGTACCACCGGTGGAGAAGAGGAATCCGACGAGTGAACACCATGCACAAGCTGAGCAGAGAAGATCTCTACAGTCTCGAGAAGTACGCCGAGATCCGTCCCGATTTCCGGGCGCGGGTCATGGAGCACAAGAAGCCGCGACGGGTGGCCATCGGTCCCAACGCCGCCCTCTACTTCGAGGACCGGTTGCTGATGCAGTACCAGATCCAGGAGATGTTGCGCATCGAGCGCATCTTCGAGCCGGAGGCGATCCAGGAAGAGCTGGACGCCTACAACCCCCTGATTCCCGACGGCTCCAACTGGAAGGCGACCCTGATGATGGAATACCCGGACCCGGAGGTGCGCCAGCGGGCCCTGGCGCGGCTGATTGGCGTCGAGCGCCGGACATGGGTCCGCGTGGGTGATTTCGACAGGATCTACGCCATCGCCGACGAGGACCTGGAACGGGACACCGAGGAGAAGACCTCGTCGGTCCACTTCATGCGTTTCGAGCTGACGCCGGAGATGGTGAAGGCGGCCAAGGCGGGTGCCGACATCTCGATGGGTATCGATCATCCCGAGTACAGCTACGAGGTATCGCCGGTCGCCGAGGAGACCCGCGCCTCCCTGGTCAACGACCTCGACTGAGTCGATCGCTACCGGCCCGCGGGGGCGGACCGGCAGCCCCTCCCTTCGCAGCCGTCTCCCCGCTGCCCTCGACGGGCGGTCGAAAAGCCCGTCGTCGGGCTCCTGCGACCCGGAAACGGAAAACGCGGTTTTCCCGTTTCCAATGACTTGCTGTCATTGAAAACGGCGACATCTGCCACTATCACGCACGGGCTGTCGAAAGACGGTGTTTTTCAACAGCCTGTTTACCATGTACACTCTCGGGCCGTTGACGAGTGAATCGCTACCTCCCCACGAGACGGTCACCCCATCCATGAGCAACCAGTACGACGCCTCCGCAATCGAGGTGCTGAGCGGCCTCGAGCCGGTGCGCAAGCGCCCCGGCATGTATACCGACACGACCCGTCCCAACCATCTCGCCCAGGAGGTGATCGACAACTCCGTGGACGAGGCGATCGCGGGCCATGCCCGCAAAGTGGAGGTGCGGCTCCACAAGGACGGCTCGCTGGAGGTGACGGACGACGGGCGAGGCATGCCGGTCGACCGCCACCCCAAGCTGAAGATCCCGGGCGTGGAGGTGATCCTCACCCGGCTGCATGCCGGTGGCAAGTTCTCCGACAAGAACTACACCTTTTCCGGTGGATTGCACGGGGTCGGTGTGTCGGTGGTCAATGCCCTCTCCGATCACCTGGAGGTGCGGGTGCGACGGGGCGGGAAGGAGTACCTCATGCGCTTCGCCGACGGCGAGAAGCGCAGCGACCTCCAGGTAGTGGGCAAGGTGGGGCGCAACAACACCGGTACCACCGTCCACTTCCATCCCAACCCGAAATATTTCGATTCCCCCCGTTTTTCGGTGCCACGTCTCAAGCATGTGTTGCGTGCCAAGGCAGTGCTCTGTCCCGGCCTGCGGGTGCGCTTCTTCGACGAACACACCGGCGAACAGGAGGAGTGGTTCTACGAGGATGGTATCCGCGACTACCTCGTGGAGGCCCTCGATGGAGTTCCCGCGGTGCCGGAGGAGCCCTTCACCGGCCGCATGGAGGGGCACACCGAGGCGGCGGAGTGGGCCCTGGTGTGGCTGCCAGAGGGGGGGGAAGCGGTCACCGAGAGCTACGTCAACCTCATTCCCACACCCCTCGGAGGCACCCACGTCAACGGCCTGCGGGCCGGCCTCACCGAGGCGATTCGCGAGTTCTGCGAGATCCGCAACCTGCTGCCCCGCGGAGTGAAGATCGCCCCGGAGGACGTCTGGGAGCGCTGCAGCTACATCCTTTCCGTGAAGCTGGCCGATCCCCAGTTCTCCGGGCAGACCAAGGAGAGGCTCTCTTCCCGGGAGTGCGCCTCCTTCGTCTCGGGGGTGGTCAAGGACGCCTTCCTGGTCTGGCTCAACCAGCACGTGGATTCCGGCGAGAAGATCGCCCAACTCGCCATCGACAACGCCCAGAAGCGGATGCGCTCGGCCCGGAAGGTGGTGCGCAAGCGGGTCACCGCCGGGCCGGCACTGCCCGGCAAGCTGGCCGACTGTACCGCCCAGGACCCGGCCCGCACCGAGCTCTTTCTGGTGGAGGGTGACTCCGCCGGGGGCTCCGCCAAACAGGCGCGCGACCGCGAGTTCCAGGCGGTGATGCCCCTGAGGGGCAAGATCCTCAACACCTGGGAGGTGGAGTCCCAGTCGGTGCTCGCTTCCCAGGAGGTGCACGACATCGCCATCGCCATCGGGGTCGATCCCGGTTCCAGCGAACTCAACGGACTGCGTTACGGAAAGATCTGCATTCTGGCGGACGCCGATTCCGATGGTGCCCACATCGCCACGCTCCTCTGTGCTCTCTTCCTGCGCCACTTCCCGGCGCTCGTCGAGGCGGGTCACGTCTTCGTCGCCATGCCGCCGCTGTACCGCATCGACGTGGGCAAGGAGACCTTCTACGCCCTCGACGACGCCGAAAAGCAGGGGGTTCTGGACCGCATCGCCGCTGAGAAAATCCGTGGCAAGGTGACTATCCAGCGCTTCAAGGGACTGGGCGAGATGAATCCCATGCAACTCCGCGAGACCACCATGGATCCCACCACCCGCCGTCTGGTACGCCTGGTGGTGGAGGCAGGGGACGAGACCCGAGCCCTGATGGACATGCTGCTGGCCAAGAAAAGGGCCGCCGAGCGCAAGCGGTGGCTGGAGCAGAAGGGTGATCTGGCGGAGGTGTGATGTTCCCTTCTCTCCTCCGTATCTCGACAACGACTGCTGAGACAATTCCGGACAAGGCGCCATGACCGATCAGCCATCCATCGACTTCGAGGGCATCGAGGAGATGCCCATGCGTCTCTTCACCGAGAAGGCGTATCTCGACTACTCCATGTACGTCATTCTCGACCGGGCCCTGCCGCACATCGGCGACGGACTCAAACCGGTCCAGCGGCGCATCGTCTACGCCATGTCGGAGTTGGGGCTGGCGGCCACCGCCAAGTACAAGAAGTCGGCCCGTACCGTGGGTGATGTACTGGGCAAGTTTCACCCCCACGGGGATTCCGCCTGTTACGAGGCGATGGTGCTGATGGCCCAGTCCTTCTCCTATCGCTATCCGCTCATCGACGGCCAGGGCAACTGGGGCTCTCCCGACGATCCCAAGTCCTTCGCTGCCATGCGCTACACCGAGTCGCGGCTCGCGCCCTACGCGGAGGTGCTGCTCTCGGAGCTTGGGCAGGGGACCGTGGAGTGGGTGCCCAACTTCGATGGTACCCTCGAGGAGCCGGCCATGCTGCCGGCCCGTCTGCCCAACGTCCTTCTCAACGGTGCCGCGGGAATCGCGGTCGGGATGGCCACCGACATCCCGCCCCACAACCTGCGTGAGGTGGCCGCAGCCTGCGTCCGTCTGCTGGAGCAGCCGAAAGCCACCGTCGAAGAGCTCTGCGAACACATCCAGGGGCCCGACTATCCCAACGATGCGGAGATCATCACCCCCCGGGAAGAGATCGTCGCCATGTACCGGAAGGGACACGGCTCGGTGAGACAGCGCGCCCGTTGGGAGACCGAGAACGGTGAGATCGTCGTCACCGCGCTCCCCTATCAGGTCTCCGGTGCCCGGGTCCTGGAACAGATCGCCCAGCAGATGCAGGCGAAGAAGCTGCCCATGGTGGAGGACCTGCGCGACGAGTCGGATCATGAGAACCCCACCCGCCTGGTCATCGTCCCGCGCTCCAGTCGCGTGGACCGCGACCGGCTCATGGATCACCTCTTCGCCACCACCGATCTTGAGCGCAGCTACCGCGTCAACCTCAACATGATCGGCCTCGACGGAAGACCACGGGTCAAGAACCTGCGGGAGATCCTGGAGGAGTGGCTCGAGTTCCGCTTCGGGACCGTCAGGCGTCGCCTGCAGTTCCGCCTCGGCAAGGTGGAGAAGCGTCTGCACCTGCTCGAGGGCCTGCTCGTCGCCTTCCTCAATCTGGACGAGGTGATCCGCATCATCCGTACGGAAGATCAGCCGAAACCGGTGCTCATGGAGAGGTTTGCGCTGAGCGAGGCCCAGGCCGACTACATTCTCGACACCCGTCTACGCCAGCTCGCGCGGCTCGAGGAGATGAAGATCCGCGCCGAACAGGAAGAACTCGAGAAAGAGCAGGAGTGGCTGCAGAAGACTCTCGGCTCGAAGGGCCGCATGAAGACCCTGATCCGCAAGGAGATCATGGCGGATGCCGAGAAATACGGTGATGACCGCCGCTCACCGCTGGTTGAGCGGCGCAGTGCCCGGGCCCTCGACGAGACTGCCCTGCGGCCCGCAGAACCGATTACCGTGGTCCTCTCGGAACGGGGCTGGATCCGCGCTGCACGTGGTCACGACATCGATCCGGAAAAACTCAACTACAAGGCCGGTGACGGTTTCCTCGCCTGCGCCCGCGGCCGTTCCAACCAGAGCGCCGTAATCTTCGATTCCACCGGTCGCACCTACTCCATTCCCACCCATGATCTTCCTTCGGCCCGTAGCCTCGGTGAGCCGCTCGCGGGCCGGATCAATCCCCCGGAAGGGGCGGAATTCGTGGCCGTACTGATGGGTAACGCCAACGATCGTGTTCTCCTCGCCACCGATGCCGGCTACGGATTCGTCACTACTCTCGGTGAACTCCAGTCGCGTAACAAGTCCGGGAAACGGGTGCTTACGGTGCCGGCTGGTGCAAAGGTCCTTTCCCCCGTGACGATCGGGGAAGGGGGGGAATACCTGGTTGCCGCCGCCTCCAGTGACGGACACCTGCTCGCCTTCCCCCTGACGGAGCTGCCGGAGATGTCGCGGGGGAAGGGAGTGAAGATCATCACTCTCCCCAAGGGCAAGCGAGCCATTGGGGACGAACACATGGCCTCTGTCACCGTCGTTCCAGGCAAGGGCCGTCTGTTTGTCCACGCCGGCCAGCGCCACAAGAGCATGAAGTGGAGTGAGTTGGAAGAGTACCGCGGAGAACGCGGCCGTCGCGGCCGCAAGCTCCCCCGCGGATACCAGAAGGTCGACCGCCTCCACCCCGAACCCTGATCACCCATGTACCCCTTTAGGACACCCATCTTATCGATTGATGGGTGTCCTATAGATTACTATAGATTCCTATGGATGGATTGATTCGTTGTTTGGAGGCGAGGTTGGAATGACTCGATAAATTGTTCGTCGAGGATTAGGGAATACCGTGGCGGAAAGTGAGCAGATAATCAGGAGGAACGGCAAGAGGGGGGGATGATTGGACTCTTCCCCGCAAGGGGAGCTGTTTCAGAATACGATAGCGCCTTCCCACGTATTCGAGAAGCGGGCAGTCTGCTGAGGGCTCGATGGAAGGAAGGCTGAATCTCAGCAGGGAAAAGGTGTTCCCGAGGGCGGAAGGAAACGTACTGCTGGATCTCCCATGCCGCGGATCCATGCCTGACCAAGCCGGTTTGCGAACTTCTTCAGGGCGATGAATGCGCCGAATGCCCAGAATCCGGAGCGGTCGAAACGATCGGTATGTTCTAGCCATTCCGTTGATTCCAGCCCCAGCCGTTTCAGAATAGGGGGCAGGTGCTCGGGAATCGAGGCCGCGCCCCCTTTCCATGAACGCCCGGTCCAGTCGACCAGATCGAGATAATCTTTGAGATCGATAGTGGGGAAGGATCCCTCGAGGGAGAGCAGGTAGCGCGGTTCCTCTCGAAAGGGGGAATGGGGAGCAGAGGTGGATCCTTTCTCTTCTGTCGAGTAGGCACGGATCCGCTCCTGGATAGATGTGAAATCCGAGTCCTCGGGTGTGGTGGATACTCCCGCCCGCACCGGGTTGAGATCTACATAGGTCATGCAGGCGAGAACCGCCCGTTCGTCCAGGAGTGCGTTGGAACGAAAGCGCCCTTCCCAGAAGCGCCCCTTTTTCCCCTCTTCGATGTTTGCCAGGCGGGCCACGTACTCGTTGATTGTTCGCATGAACCAGCTCAGGTCGTAGAGGCGGTGTCGCCACCGTTCGATCAGGTCGTCGAGGATCTTCTTCTCTTCCTCAGAGAGGTCCTCGTTCTGAAGGAAACGTTGTCCAAGTGTATCGCCGGGATAGATTGTGAGCCATCGACGTGCAACCTCCTCGGGAGACCAGGATCTGGCACGTTGCTCGTCGACGCGGAGGACGAGATGGTAGTGATTGCTCAGGATGGCGTAGGCGGCGACGTCGATGGCGAACGATGCCGTGGCAAACCGAAGGCGATGGAGGATCCACTCCTTACGGTGTTGGTAGTCTTTGCCTTCGTGTTGCCCGCACAGATGGGCTTGCCGGACACAGCGGGAGATGCAGTGGTAGAAAGGGGTTTCTTCGAGAGAAACGAGTTCGCTTCGGGGACGGGTCATCCTGACCTCCTGAATGTCGATCCGTGAACGGTTTCGATTCTAGGGAAGGGGTTGAGGGTTGTCAACAGATTGATGGGTGTCCGAAATTGGACGAAATTGGAAACATGGGTGTCCTTGAGAGGTGCTTGAGAGGTGAGGGGAGATTATGGGGGTCAGGGGAGGTCTCCGCGGCGGAAGAGGAGGTAGCCGAGGGAGGCGGTGAGCAGGCCGAGGGTGGCTGGATAGAGGAGAGCCCAGGTGAGGAAGCCTCCTTCACCGAAGTAGTCGAGGATCACGTAGGCCGAGGGTCCGAGCAGGACGAGTTGTGGGTCGAACAGCAGCATGGCCCCGATGCGGAATACCTGCAAGGGGTTGAGCAGGGCGATGGTGACGATACTCTCGGGTTCGAAGCCGCCGCGGATCATGACTCCCAGAAGGATGAGGTCCATGAAGAGCAGCAGTGCGAGCCAGACGATGAATGCGGTTCCAGTGGCTACATCGGAGGAGCGGGCGATGGTGGAGATGAGCATGCCGATGCCGAGGAAGCAGAGGGCGAGGGAGAAGAGAAACCCCGTATAGAACAACACCTGGCTCCACGGGATCTCGGCCTCCTTGATCAAGCCCCAGGCGATGGCGACGGCCATGGCGCCGAACACCGGCAGGAAGACCACCAGGAAGCGGCCCACGAACTTGCCCCAGAACCAGGTGGCGAGACTGACCGGCAGGGAGAGCATGTACTCGAAGATACCGGCCTCGCGATCTCCCGCTACCGAGCGGACCGTGGTGATGAGGACGAACAGAGGCAGGATCGCCATGGTGATCTGCAGGTAGATCACCAGCATCCGGGACAGCCCGGTGAAACCCATGATGCGTGATTCGGTGACCCCGGAGAGGAAGAGGGCGACCACGATGCCGCCGAACACCACGGTATAGGCGAGGAACCAGCGGGAGCGGAGCGACTCGCTGATGTCGGCACGGGCGGTGAGCAGCAGGTTCTTCACTGGATGGCTGCCTCCATGTCGTGGTGATGTTCGTGTCCGCTTCCCTGCATGGCATGTTCCCCTCGTTCCACCTTCCAGATGTGTTCCCGTGCAGCGTCGAAATCGAGTGCATCTTTCTGTCTCTCCGCCGACGCCCCGAGGTTGTAGCCCATGGGGGAGTGGGGGCCGGGGAGGAACCACGCCTTGCGGGCGTCGAGCCAGTTGCCGTTGCGGTAGTCGGCGACCCAGATCTCGGTCCGGGGATCCTCCTTCCAGACCTGCTTTTCCAGCCAGACGACGGCGCAACCGATATCGTCGAACTTGTAGAGACGGGTACGCTCCCCCGCCGGGCCGCCGCGGATCTGGGCGGCGAAGTTGCGGTCACTGATGGCCATGGCGCACCGCTCGCACACCTCCTGATCCCAGCGGATCTTGCCGGGACCGGTCTCGTCCGGTGAAGAGCAGCCGGTGAGGAGCAGCAGCAGGGTGAGGATTCTCGTCAACATCTGTCGATTCTCCATGGTGTTCATTGCTTGTCTGCACCGTTCTCCAGTAGTTCGACACCCTTGAGCAGGGCGGCATACCGGGAGAGGACGCCGAGGAAACGCAATCGGTCGGGCCCAGAGACCCTGCCGGTCCAGACGGTCTCTCCCTTGCCGGATTCGAAGCCCCACTCGCGAATGGTCTCTGCGAAGGCGCTGCTGGGGTGAGCGAGGGTGATGCGACTGGAGAGTACCGCGTCCATGGCCACCGCGTCTTCCACGTGGTCGTCGAGGACGATCTCTCCCTGATCCAGCTCCACGACCCGGTTGACGAGGGCCGCCACCTCGTCCAGACGGTGGCTGGAGATGAGCATGGCGGCACTCTTCTGTCGTTCGGCCAGCAACTGGAAGAAGGTATGGCGTGCCTCGGGATCGAGGTTGGCAGCGGGTTCGTCCAGTACCAGGATGTCGCAGTCCCGTCCCAGGGCGATGCTGATGAGCAGCTTCTGCTTCTGGCCGCCGGAGAGACGGTTGAAGGGTTGGCGCCTTAGCCGGGCGGGATCGAGGCCGAGGCGTCGGCTGATCTCGTGCATCCTTTCCGGGTCGGAGCTGCTGACCCCGGCGGCAAAGCGGATCAACTGGGCGCAGGGCATTTTCAGGGGCGGGGCGATCTGGGGTACGAAACCGATCCTGCGCAGTACCTCGGTGCGATGGGTTCGCGGATCGAGCCCCTCCACCTCTACCTTTCCGTGGCAGTGATACTCGCCCAGAAGGCAGCGAATGAGGGTCGTCTTTCCGGCTCCGTTGGAGCCCACCAGGGCGATGCGATCACCGCGGGCCACCTCCATCGAGAGCCCTTTGAGGACCTCGACACGACCGAAACGCTTGGAGATTTTCTGGAAAGATATCATCAGAGCAGCTTGTCCAGGCCGGTGAATCGGAAGGTCAGCGAACTGGTGGGGCACGCCTCCACGCACCGTCCGCATCGCGTACAGTCTGCACCGATGTCCACATGGAGCCCGCGTGCCCTCCCCTTGATGACGGTATCGAGCACATGAGGGACCAGGCACACCTTGCGACACTCACCCTCGTGGAAACAGCTCTCCAGATGATACTGGACCTTGAAGGGTGATGTTGCGCCCACCACCCCATAGGTGAGACCGATGGGGCAGAGGTAGCGGCACCAGGCGCGGCGCGAGTAGAAGATCTCGAAGGCGAGCAGGGCCGCGACCCACACCAGGGCGATCCCCGGGCCGTAGATCAGGGCCCGGCTGAGGATGCCGGTGGGGGATATGGTCTCGTATACGGTATAGCCGGTGATCAGGGCCAGCAGGGCGAAGACCACCCACAGCACGGTACGGGTACGTCGATCGAACGGATGGTCCTTGACGAGCTTCTTCTTCACCAGTTTCAAATGGAGCATCTCCGCCCACTCGGCCAGCAGGTGGTAGGGACATACCCAGGAGCAGAAGGTCCGCCCGCCGAGCAGCCACCAGAGGACGAAGACGGTGGTGGTGCCGATCACCAGGTTGATCACCACGTGCTTGAAGGCGAGCATCACCTGCAGGGCGGAATTGAGATCCGCCATGTGGAAACCGGCGAAGCGCGAGGCGGTCAGTGCCCCTTCCAGCAACTGGATGTCCAGCTCGAAGGAGAGGACGAAGAGCAGGTTGACCGCCAGCAGCACCAGCCAGCGCTTGCGGCGCAGCCGTTCCGGCTGCTTGTTCTTGCGCTTGTGCTCCAGCTCGACGCGGATGTTCTCGATCCGTTCGCGGTCGTTCTTCTTGCGGGCGTGGATCTCGCGGATCTCCTCCGGGAGTTCGTCCGGTTTCGGCCGGCGAGGATCGCGCCCGAGCAGTTCGGCGAAGGAGTCGTAGAGACGGCTCATGCCATCACCTCCTTGCGGTCGCGGTAGTCGATGACGATGACGGCGGGCTCGACGGGGCAGATCATCTCGCAGACGCCGCAGCCCACGCACCCCTCGAGGATCTCGGGTGCCATGCGCACTTTGCCCTCCTCGCTGTCGAGTGGCACGAGGCGTATGGCCCGTTTCGGCGGACACTGGTTGACGTCGCCGGAGGGGGGGTTGCCGGCATCGCACTGGTTGGCCCGGATCTCGATCGGGCACTGGCGCACACAGAGGTCACACAGCTCCAGATCGTAGGGGTGATCGGCCACCCGGATGGGGTTCCAGCGATCCACCTCGTCGTAGCGCAGCTTGCCCGTAAAGTCGGGTCCGCGCGCCTGCCCCTTGAACCCCTTGCCCTGGACCGCCAGGCAGCGGCCGGCATCGACCACTCTCGCCAGGCCCATCTTCGCCTGGTGTGGATAGTTGATCTCGTGGGTCAATGCTCCGGTCGGGCAGGCAAGCACACATTGCAGACCGTCACAGGAGAAATCGCACGCCTGATCACGGGCCTCGATCCACGGAGTGCCCAGACCGAAGCCATCGGTGAGATCACGGAGGTTGATCGCCTCCACGGGGCAGACCTGGACGCACTGCCCGCACTTGATGCAGGCGGCCATGAACTCCTGCTCGAGGAGCGCCCCCGGCGGGCGCAGCTTTTCGGCTCTCCCGGTGACGACAGGAACATAGCCCATCAGGGCGAAGCCCACCACGCTGCTGCCGAGCGCGACCGAGCGCAGAAAACGTCGCCGGTTGCGCGAGGCGGGGTGGGCGGGGTGTCGCTTGCTCTTGGCCATCTATCTCCCCAGGCTTTCTCGTAACAGGTCCAGAGGGTCCTTTGCCTCCGTCGGCTCCTCTGCCGCCGGGGCCTCCATCTCGGTCTCCATGGAAGGCAGGGGGTCTCGCACCACCAGCTTCGGTTCCGAGAAGGGGGCGAGGCGCTCCAGAAAATCGAGTGCCTCGAGCATCGGCGTCCCCTTGAAGAACTGCGCCTCCTTCACATTCTGCCAGAGACGGTCGGCGTAGGCATACAGTTCGTAGGGCTGGTCGCCGATTCCGTCTCCATCGCGATCGAATCCCTCGTAGTCGCTCCAGTAGTTCCCTTCCCAGGTATTGCGGTTGGCGGTCTGGCCACCTGTCACGGCTACCTGGGTGAGATTGTCCACGAACAGGTTCTGATTGAAGATGTTGCCCTTCCAGTCGTTGAGGAAACGCACGCCGATGCCGTTGTAGGCCACCAGATTGCCCCGGAAACGGTTGGTGGTGTCGGGCTGGAAGGGCGAGACGTCGATGTACCAGCCGGTGGAACAGTAGAGCACCTCGTTGTCCTCCAGCACCAGATCAGAGGTCTCCTTGAAACCGATGCCCACGCCGGTCGGACCGGCGGCGTGAGTGATGCGGTTGCGCCTCAGGATCACGCCGTCACTGTACATCAGAAAGATCCCCACCGTGTTGTTGGAGTAGTCGTTGTCCTCCACCAGGTTGTAGCGGGAGTACATGAAGTGCAGAGAATAGCGGCTGTGGGTCGCCTTGTTGCGGGAGATGACGTTGTCCGCCGAGTACCACACCACCGTATCCCGGGCGTGGCTGATGACGTTGTCGGTGATCTTGTTGTTGAAACTGTACCAGAGGCGGATGGCATCTCCCCGCTGGCCAAGTTCGAAAGGCTTGGAGGAGATACTGTTACGCCGCACCACGTTGTAGGAAGACTGTTGCAGATCGATGCCGAACAGACAGTTGTCGATGACATTGTCCTTGATGACGTTGAACTTGCCACGCACCTGCACGCCCGAATCGATGTCGTTGTAGGACTCGCCGGAGTTGGTCAGATGGAGTCTCCGCAGGGTGGCGCCGTCGGTCTTGAGGACGATCACGCTCCCCTTGCCGCCGGCGTCGATGGTCACCTTCCCCTGGCCGTCCAGATTGATGGAGCGGGTGATCACCACCGGACCGGCATAGCGACCGGGTGGTGGCACCAGCGTCTCTCCGGCTGGCGTCTTGTCGATCAGGGGCTGCAGCGGTTTCAGTTCCTCGGCCGGGCTTTCACCGACCCGGCAGAGTAGGAGGACGAGCAGGAGCCATCCGGCGAGGCCGACGGGAGTCCCTGGTCGAAGGGGCTCCCGTCGCTCGGGATGGGCTTTCTGGAGCCGTCGCGGCCGGATCATCGCTCAGGTGGATTCCCGAAGCTGCTTGCGTCGCATCAGGGCGGCCACTGCCAGCAGGGCCGAGGAGAGCAGCATCAGGCCGAAGCCGATGTAGGGATAGGAATGAGTGGTGAACTGCGCCACCTTGCCGTCACCGAACACGGTCGGCATGAAGGGTTTGACGGTGAAGGCACCCATGGCATTGAGGCTGTGACCGTACCACCACAGCCAGGCGGAGTAGTCCACGACGAAGAAGACCGGCAGCAGGATGGAGGGGATCACCAGCAGCCAGTAGACGAGTCCCCCCGTCCGGCGGGCTCCGATCACCACGATCGCCATCGCCACCAGCAGGGCCCAGAAGGTGAGATCGGCCGCCAGCGACATCTTCTTCACCATCGGTATGATCTCTTCAGGCACGTTGAAATAGCGGCCCAGACTCTTCTCGTAGTGCCATTTCAGTACCTGGGCGTTGCTGCCGTTCCACTCCTGGCGCTCGCCCTCCGGCCTCCGTTCCTGGTCGGCGACGAAGGTGTCGCGCAGGTACTTGATGAGCCGTTCCTTCTCGCTCAGGCCGCTCTCCTCGGGCTTCTCCTCTTCCATCTCGCCGAGAGAGGCCTTGAGTCGGGCAATGAGGGCGGCGGCCGCCGGATCGATGTCGGAGGCGTCATCCTCGGACGTATCCTGATCGAGCGCCGTTACCAGGGCCTTGAGATAGCCGATGTTCTGATATCGGATCCCCTCCTCGCCGTAATAGGTCATGGACATCCAGACGGTGATGGCGGCGAAACCGATGGCCAGGGCAGCAGTGCGCCTCTTCGCATCGGTAAAGAGGAATCCCACCAGCATCGTTCCCAGGAGAGAGGTGATGAAGGGAGAGAAGGCTCGCTCCACCACGCCGCCTGCAGCGATCGGGTACATGCCCACGTAGTGGTTGATGGTGTCCATCTCGTGGACGCAGTCCAGCGCCTCCTTCTCTTCCGTCTCCACCTTTTCCACCTTGCGGCAGCCGTTGAAGACGCCGTTCATGTGAAAGTGGATGCGGATCCCGTCCGGAAAGGCCTCGGGCGGATACTGGGGGGCGGTGAGCGATACCCACCAGATGGGGGAGTAGTAGATGGCCACCAGCAGAACGATGGAGGCGAGAATCAGCAGATTTGGAACAAGGTTTTTCCTGGTCATAGAGCAAGTGGGCGGTCGCCCCCCGAGGGGAGTCGACCGCCACAACCTCCGCTTGAGGGTGCTTGGACAGTTGCCACCGACGCCCCCCGAAGGGGCCGTCAGCGGGACCGGGTCCGCGCGGGCGCGGGGAGATACCGGTCAGTCGAAGTCAGGATTGAGCCAGTCCTTCGAGGGCGCCAGGTCTTCCTTGGGCACCGGAATCCGGGAGACGTAGTTGATCACGAGCTTCTCCTGTTCGTCGGTGAAGTTCTTGATCTGCTTGACCATCTCCGGGTTGGCGTTGCGCCGCTTGCCGTCGCGGATCCACTCGAACTGCCGCAGCATGTAGAGGTAGTGCTGGCCCTGGATGCGCGGATAGAACTTCTTGGCGTTGCCCTCACCGTGCTTGCCGTGGCACTTGACGCAGTTGTCCTCGTAAAGCTTCTTGCCCTTCTCGAACTCGGGGGTGCCTTCCGGCCAGGGGCCCTTGCCGTTGTCCGGGTTCATGGGCAGCTTGGCGATGTAGGCCACCACGTCGGCCAGCGCCTGGGCGCCGCCGATCGCCTCTGGCTGGGCGAAGGGGTACATGGTGGGGTTGTCGCGGTTGCCGGCCCGGATGTCCGCGAGCTGCTTGATCAGGACCTCCTTGTGCTGGCCGGCGAGCTGGGGAAAGGTTCCGTCCTTCTTGCCCCAACCTTCGGTGAGATGGCAGCCGGCACACACCTCGAAGACATCCCGGCCGTTCTCCAGGTCGGGTTTGAGGTGCATGGCCGCGTCGAGTTCTCCCGATTGGTCCTCCAGCCAGGCGAAGCTGGTGGTGGAGAAGGCCAGGCCGGCGGTCGCCAGGGCCACCGAGGTGATGAATCGTTTGACGGGTTTCCACGAGATTTCGTTCATATTCAATAGCCTTGAGTCTGGTTTCTAGGGTGTCCGACAGGTTCGATCAGGTAGCAGGGAATGTAGGGGAAAACCGCTGAGCCCTCCTTGAGGTAGATCAAGTGACCAAAATACAAAGGTATTTCGCCACAGTCGGCACTCTACCCTCCACCCACCGGCGGCTGGTTGGTTCGAGGATATCGAATCACAGGGTAGACCTCTTCGCCCTCCCTGTCGAGGTGGGGATGGTGTGGCGGGGGAGCGCGGCGCGCTCCCCCGGGGTGTCACACCGTCTGGTAGTAGATGTTCTGGGGGTGGTTGGCCTGGGCGAAGAAGAACCAGCGCTCGGCGATCAGCCCCAGGTAGTGGGTGACGAAGGTGGTCAGCAGCAGGGCGAGGGAATCGGTGGCGACGCCGATCCAGAGGAGGGGCAGGGGGACGGCGAAGACCAGCAGCAGGAAGATCCATCGGATGTTACGGATCACCGACTGCCGTGCGCCGTGGAAGAACTCGCGGGTGTTGAAGGCCCCGCCCATCATGCCCATGGACTTCTGCTGGATGCGATTGTGGCGCACCCCGATGGCGCTCTGCAGGGTCGACCTGGGCTTGAGCCGGGCGTTGCGCAGCAGGCTCGCCCCCCGGCTGAAGAGCACCAGAACCAGGATGATGGTGGACCAGGTGGCGAACAGCGCCACCAGGTTGGGGGCATGGAGGGCCGAGAAGGCGGTGGCCAGGATGAACCCCGAGGTCCCGCCGAACAGGGTGTAGTTGATCACCGTCAGGGGGGTGTGCCACTCCTGCAGGAAACGCAGGGAGGCGTAGATCATGCCGGTGCAGAGGAACAGGGCGAAGGCGAGCAGGGTGCCCAGGGCGCCGACGAACAGGGTGAGCTGCCCCTGGAGGGGGTTCTCGGTGCCGAGCAGGTTGGGGTCCCAGCCGAGCCAGTGTAGCCCCCCGTAGAGGGCCACCGCGCCCATGAAGGCGGGCAGCACGATCACCTCCCGTGACAGCCACGAGGTACGCCACTGGGCGGCGGCGCGCCAGGCCCTCTCCGGATGGCCCAGATGGAAGATGGAAGCCACCAGACCGGCCACCAGGAAGGCGAGCGCGATGGCCGAGCCGATGCCGTAGAAGGCGCGCGGGTCGGGGATCTCGACGAAGCCCACGGCGGCGTAGCTCTGGCCGGTGAAGAGCGCCAGGAAGAGTCCCTGGCCGACGCCGATGAGGGTGGTGAGGAAGATGACGGAGAATGCCGGATGCATGGGGGGTCCTCGGGTTGATTACCAGCTTGTGATGTCGTCGAGCGTGGGCTCTTCCACGATCCGCCTGGGCTTCACCCCCTCCTTCTTGAGGGGGTTGTCTGCGCGGACCAGCTCGTCCTCGTGGATGGTGATCCGGGTCTTGCGGCGAGGCAGATAGTGGTTGGCCGGCTTGGTGCCCCACTCGGGCATGAGCTGGTAGCCGCCGTTCTCCCGGATCGCCACCGAGACCTCCGACTCGGGGTCGTGCATGTCGCCGAACAGGCGGGCGCTGGTGGGGCAGGCGAGGACGCAGGCGGGCTTGCGTTCCGCC
>JALTLT010000215.1 GCA_027001815.1 Gammaproteobacteria bacterium
CCCCCGGCGTTGCCCCGGTGGCGGGCGACGCTCCCGCGTCGCGTGGGGTGTGGCGCCACACCTCGGCCCTGCGGGGCGCGGGAGCGCCCCGGGCGATGCGTCACGCCGCGGGAGCGGCGTGACGAGGGAGATGGAGGGGTGGTGCCACGTTGGTGCCGCCTTTGGCGGCATTTGCCGGATGCGCCGCAGGGCGGCTTATCCGGCCTACGGGTGGGGAGGGCTATTTGCCCTCCTTGATCTCCTTGCGGACGATGGCGATGGGGCGGGGCCAGGGTTTGTTGCGGCGGACCCTGGGCGGGAGTTTGCGGATGGCGGCGCGGGCGCGGGTGACGTCGGCATAGTCGCCATGGACGAGCACGTACCACGCCTGGCCGCGGTATTCGGTGCGGTACCAGGCGAGTCGGTCGCGGGGCAGGCCCGCCGCCTGCACCACCTTCATGAGCGCATCGAGGTTGCCGGCACTGGCGAGCTGCAGGGTGTAGTGGTCGCCGTCGGCGATGGCGAGCCACTGGCCCTGGAGGATCTCCCCCTTGGGCAGGTCGAGGACTGGCGGCGGCGCCGGTTCGGGCGGAGGGACTTCGCTGACCTCCGCAGCCGGGGCGGGGGACTCGACCACCGCCCCGGGCGGTTCGGGCTCCACGGCGGGGGGAGGTTGCGGCCCGCTCTCCGGTTTCGCCGCCACCTGGGGCACGCTCTCCGCGCCGGCCGCGGATTCCTCGGCCAGGGCCTCTTCCGCCGTCGGCGCCGGTTCCGATTCCACCTCTTCCCCGGGGCGGGGAGCGGACTCCGCGGAAGGCAAGCGCGGGGGGCTCTCCGCCACCGGCGGGGGCGCGTTCCCGGTGGGTCCGGGAGAAACCACTCTCTCTTCCGGCGTGGAAGCCATCTCTTCGGGAGGAGCAAAGAGGCGGTTGATCTCCTCCTGGTAGTAGAGGGCACCACCGGCCAGACCGGCGATCAGCGCCGCGGCGAGAGGGATCTTCCATCGTGCCGGCTTTCCGGGCGCCGATTCGCGCCCGGGCTTTCGGGGGGCGGCCGACGATTCCACCGCTGCTCTCCTTTCGCCGCCGTTCTGCAGGTGGGCAGCGATCATGGCGTCGAGCCGCCCCGGCAGACCGCCGCTGCTCTCGGCCATCTGGCGCAGCGGGAGCTGTTCGGCCGAAGGGGCATCGGTCAGACCGGCGGTACGCAGGCGGTGAGCCACGTAGGCCTCCACCTGCCCGGTGGTAAGCGGCGGAAGCTGGACCATGTGGCCCGCGTCGGTGGACAGGAGGTGGCCGCGGCCATCCAGCAGGGGATGGGTGATGTCGGGTTCCAGAAAGAGCACCAGGCGCCACACCCCCTGGTCACGCAGCTCCAGCAGGGATTCCAGGGCCTCGGTGGAGGCCCGGTGGGCATCGTCCACCAGCAGGATGGCCTGGCGGGCCCGCCGCTGGAGATTGGAGGCAGCCTCGGCAAGCTGCTCGTCGAGGGTCTCGCTCTGCAGGGCGAACTGTTCGGCACAACAGACGAGCAGGTCGCTGCGGGCCCGCCGCGCATCGGTCAGGCGGTCGCCGCGCATGCGGCAGACCAGGGCCTGTTCCTCGAAGTGGTGGGCGAGCATGGCGGCAACGGTGCTCTTGCCTCCCCCTTCCGGTGCGGTGACCAGCAACACCAGGTCGGAGGACTGCACCAGGTGAGCCAGCAGGTTGAGACGCTGGGTCAGTTCCGGCGTGCGGAACCACTGCTCCGGGGTGCGGGCCGGCGGCATGGTCAGGACATCGGCGGATGGGGTCTGGCTCATGGGCTACTCTGGCGCCTCGCCGCGGAAGAAGACCACCTGGTATCCGCGACGGAGCTGCCGGTCTCTCTCCTTCATGAGTGCGGCGAGGGCCTCTTCGTGGCTGGCGAAGTACTGGCGGCGGACTCTCCCCGCCTTGCCCTGCTGACCCATCTCGCGGATCAGCGACCATCCCTCGAGGAGTTCCTTCTGCAGAATAAGATGGCAGAATCGCGGCGGATTGCCATCCGTAGCCGGTATCTGCATGTAGATGCGCATCGCTCTCTCCGGCTTCAGGTGGTGTGCATGGGGTCGAAGAGCCGCTGGTGCTCGGCGATGGCGTACCGGTCGGTCATGCCGGCGATGTAGTCGGCGATCACCCGCGCCCTGCCCGCTTCGCCCTTCTCGGCGGCTGCCCGCTCCACATGCTGCTGCGATTCCGGCGGCAGCAGGCCGGGATCGCCCTTGAACGCCTCGAACAGTTCGCTGATGACCCGTGCGGCCTTGACGCTCATGCGCGTCACCCGATAGTGGCGGTAGAGTCGCTGGCGCAGGAACTGCTTGAGTTCGCGGTTCAGGGCGAGCATCTCTTCGCTGAAGGCGATCAGCGGACAGCCGGCGTTGCGTACCGCCTCGATGTCCTCGGGGGCGCTCTCTTTCAGCCGCTTCTGGCTGGTGGTGATGAGATCGACCACCTGGCGGTCGATGAGCCGGCGCACCACCTCGTGGATCACCCGGCGGCCGGTGAGCCTGGGGTAGGCCTCCAGCACCTCGTCGTGAAGGGTGCGGAAGAGGGTCACCTCGCGGATCTGCTCGATGGTGATGAGCCCCGAGCGCAGTCCGTCATCCACGTCGTGGCTGTTGTAGGCGATCTCGTCGGCGAGGTTGGCGAGCTGCGCCTCGAGGCCCGGATGGGTCTGGCGCAGAAAGCGCTCACCCACCTCCCCCAGCTCCCGGGCACGCGCCGGGGAGCAGTGCTTGAGAATCCCCTCCCGGCATTCGAAGGTGAGGTTGAGGCCGTCGAAGCCGGCATACTTCTCCTCCAGCCGGTCCACCACCCGCAACGACTGGATGTTGTGCTCGAAGCCACCCCACTGGGCCATGCAGTGGTTGAGGGCCTCCTGCCCGGCGTGGCCGAAGGGGGTGTGCCCAAGATCGTGGGCCAGGGCGATGGCCTCGGTGAGATCCTCGTTGAGCCCCATGGCACGGGCGATGGAGCGGCCGATCTGCGCCACCTCGAGGGAGTGGGTGAGACGGGTGCGGTAGAGATCCCCCTCGTGGTTGACGAAGACCTGGGTCTTGTACTCGAGGCGGCGGAAGGCGGTGCTGTGGACCACCCGGTCACGATCGCGCTGGTACTCGCCCCGGCAGCGGGGCGGCGGCTCCGGCCAGCGCCGGCCACGACTGGTGGCATCGCTGGCGGCGTAGGGGGCGAGTCGGCGATCGGTGACGGTCATGGTCTCCCGGTGGCGGGGCTCACGCCGCCGCGCTGCAGAACGACTCGAGGGTGGCGCGCAGGATGGCCGGATCGAACTGGTCGGTGACCACCGCTTCGCCGATGGCCTTGAGAAGCACCAGGCGGATACGCCCGTCGAGCACCTTCTTGTCCACCGCCATCAGCTCGAGGAAGCGGTCCGGGTCCATGCCGCGCGGCGGCTCCAGGGGCAGGCCCGACGCCTCGAGGATGCGGCCGACTCGCACCTGGTCGTCGTTGCCGATCCAGCCCAGCCGACGGGAGAGGTCGGCAGCCATGTACATGCCTGCACCCACCGCCTCGCCGTGCAGCCAGACGCCGTAGCCGGCACCGGTCTCGATGGCGTGGCCGAAGGTGTGACCGAGGTTGAGCAGCGCCCGCTGGCCCGCCTCTCGCTCGTCGGCGGCCACCACTTCGGCCTTGTTGCGACAGGAGCGCTCGATCGCCTCGGCCAGCGCCTCGGGGTGACGGTTCATGAGATCGACGGTATGGCGCTCCAGCCAGTCGAAGAAGGCGGCGTCGCGGATCAGGCCGTACTTGATCACCTCGGCGAGGCCGGCGCTGAGCTGGCGATCGTCGAGGGTATCGAGGGTGTCGGTGTCCGCCAGAACGGCGCGGGGCTGGTGGAAAGCGCCGATCATGTTCTTGCCCAGGGGGTGGTTGACACCCGTCTTGCCCCCCACGGAGGAGTCGACCTGGGCCAACAGGGTGGTGGGGATCTGGATGAAATGGACCCCGCGCTGGTAGGTGGCGGCGGCGAAACCGGTGATGTCGCCCACCACCCCACCGCCCAGGGCGACGAGGGTGCAGGTGCGGTTGAAGCGCTTCTCCAGCAGGCGGTCGAAGATGGTGTTGAGGGTGTCGAGGGTCTTGTACTGCTCGCCGTCGGGAAGGATCACCTCGGCCGTCTCGAACCCCTCGAGAGCGGCGCGGACCGGCTCCAGGTAGAGGGGCGCTACCACCTCGTTGCTCACCACCATCACCTGGCGACCCGGGATATGGGGGCGCAGCAGCTCGGGCTGCCGAAGGAGGCCCCGACCGATGTAGATGGGGTAACTGCGTTTGCCGAGATCTACGGTAAGTGTCTTCATGTGCAGGGATTGTACCGTTTTTTGGTGGGGGTTGCGCGGTTTCGGGGAGTGGGCGTCGTACTGGGCAGGAACGCCTTCCTGGGGTATTGGCGGGCCAAGGCAAGCGGGAGTGCCTCACGGTGCCGCCTGCGGCGGCATTTGCCGGATGCGCCGCGGGGCGGCTTATCCGGCCTACGGGAGACGGGGGTGTAACGGGTGGATCTTCCTCCTGGCCCCCGCCGACACCTGTAGGCCCGATAAGCGCAGCGCATCGGGCAATTCCCGCGCAGCGGAAAAAGGGGTTTCCTGGTGGCGCCGGTCCCCGGCGT